>DATFDA010000088.1:0-3633 GCA_035252525.1 Candidatus Angelobacter sp.
CCGGCCAAGCTCCTCAACTTGCGCGATGTATGGCGCGGAATCAAGGTTAGGGTATTCGATGCGCGCGAAGGTAAGCGAAGCACGCAGCATATCAATGCGCTCGTCTTCAATTCCGGGCTTCACCAGAGCGGCGAAGGCCTCCAGCACCTCCGAACTCGTGCGCGCACCCATGATGCCATTGTAGTGGAATCCAAAGCGGCGCACCGGGCAAGGCAGGGCAGGTATTTCAGCAGCATTGACACGCCTTTTGGTTCCAGGCGTCGCGTCCTTCTTTGAGCACAAGCGGTGTAATGGCGAGGGCAGCCAGCGGGTCAGCCCAGTGGATTCCAAGGGAAGCATTCACACCCAGGCCTGCCAAAGCTATCCATGCCAGCCAGGCGCAGATCGAGCTCTGGGCAGCGTCGGCAGCCAGCGCCGAGCTGCCGGTCTGAGTTGAGAGCCGGCGTTTGCGCCTTGCCAGCCACGGCATAATCACCGCTGCGGCAACCAGCAGCGCCATCCCCAGGTAGGTAGGCTTAGGCGCTGACCAGAGTCGCAGCAATGACGACACGGACGCACCGACAATGAATAGAGCGAGACAGAAGAGCAGCACTGCGGTAAGGCGGGCGGCACGGCTCTCTGACAGGCGGACGCCGGAGAAACGCGTAAGAACAATGAGAGCGGAGAGAAGCTCAATTGCACTATCGCCGCCGAAAGCCAGCACGGCGATACTATGCGCCCGAGCAGCGGCCACCGCAGACACCACGACTTCAACTGACATCCAAATGACCGTCAGATGCTGAAGACGCCGGATCGCGATCAATCGTCCATCATCAAGTTGCGCTGCCAAGGCCATGCCCACATTGTAAGCGCTTTGAGCAGCAAGGCTATTCAGCGTGGCCGAGTTTGGACTTTGCGGACGCGAGGCTCACACCTGCAATACATCGCCTTCGCGCGCCACCGTGCGATACAGCACTGGATTTACAAAGAAACCAAGCAAGAGCCGGGAAAGCAACCCTGCCACAATCACAATGGCGAATGGCCTCTGCGTATCAGAACCAATGCCGGTGGAGAAGGCAGCGGGCAAAAGTCCCAGGCAGGCGACGAGTGCCGTCATCATAATGGGTCGCAGGCGAAGCAGAGCAGCTTCGCGCGTGGCCGTGGGGATATCCATGCCTTCACGCCGCATTTTGTTGATGTAAGAAACCAGGATGACTCCGGTTTCAACGGACACGCCCATCAACGCCAGCAAACCGAGCACGGATGAGACGCTAAACGGCGTGTGCGTCAGCTTCAGCGCAATCAGCGCGCCCACGGGCTCCGTTATCACCACGTCAAGAGCAATAATCAGCGGGAATTTGAAATTGCCATACAAGGCGAAGAGGATAAAGAAAATCAGCAGGAGCGCCAGAGGCCCGATGATGGACAACTGGCTCTTTGCAGCGAGGAATTGATCATATTCGCCGCCCCACTCTACGCGATAGCCTGCCGGAATTGTCACGTTCTTTCGTAGTGCCTGTTGCCCGTCTTCCACGGCGCGTTGCAGGTCACGGCCTTCAATGCTGTATTGCACGCCAATATAGCGCGAATTATTTTCGCGGTAGATAAATGACGCGCCATTGCCCTGCTGGACGTCCGCCAACTGGCTGATGGGAATCTGCTGGCCGTCAGGCGTGCCCACCAGAAGGTTGCTGATCTGCTGAGCATTGCTGCGAAACTGCGGTTGCATTCTTACCACCAGATCAAACAGCTTTTCGCCTTGTACCACCTGCGTGGCCGCCTCTCCGCCGACCGCCGCCTGGATGACCGCCTCCACATCCGATACGTTGATGCCGTAGCGCGCGATCTTTTCCCGGTCAACATTGATAATCAGACTGGGCTGGCCCAGTTCGCGCACCACGGTCAGCTCGGTAAATCCGGGGACATTGGCCAGGGTCTTCTTGATTTCCAGAGCTTTGGTCTCCAGCACCTGAAGATCAGAGCCGTAAATTTTGACTGCCAGTGAGCTCTTAAGACCGGTGAGAGCTTCGTCCACGGCATCTTCCGCCGGCTGCGTGTGATTAAAGATGATTCCGGGAAAGGCGCCCAGCCTCTTATCTATGTCCTCAATCAGCTTTTCTTTGGAATCAATCTTGCCGTGCCATGATGCGTCGTTGTAGGGTTTGAGCCCCACGTAAAACTCAGCGTTAAAAAAGCCGGTGGGATCGGTGCCATCATCAGGACGGCCATGCTCAGAGCCAACCACCGTCACCTGGGGATATGAAATCAGTATGTCCCGGATCTGAGGAACGATCTTGCTCGATTCCTCAAATGAGATGGTGTACGGCATGGTGGCCCGATACCAGAGCGCTCCTTCATCCAGATGGGGCATGAATTCCCCACCAATGAAAGGAACCAGAAGAAGAGTCGAGCCAAAGATCAGGACTGCAATCAGCAACGTGAGGCGGCGATGCTCCAGGCACCAATCAAGCTGGTGCGTGTATATGCCCTTGATCCATTCGAAAGCCTTGTTTCTGGCTTCTTTCACCCCGCTTTTGAACCAGTAAGAGCAGAGGACCGGAACCAGAGTAAGGGTGAGAATCAGGGCCCCGAGCAGAGCGAAGCTCATGGTATCTGCCATGGGATGGAAGAGCTTTCCTGAAGGGCCGGTCAAGGCGTAAATGGGCAGGTACCCGGCGATGATGACAGCGACTGAGTAGAAGATGGGACGATCTACGTCCGCTGCCGCCGCGATGATGACGTCAGTAAGCTTATACGATTGTCCGTAGCGCTCAGAAAGTTCGCGATAGATGTTCTCCACCATCACCACAGTTCCGTCGATGATGATTCCGAAATCGATAGCGCCAATGGACAGCAGATTGGCCGAGACGCCGCGCGCATGCAGAACCACGAAGGCAAAGAGCAGGCTCAGGGGGATGGTCAATGAGACAATCACCGCGGCGCGCACGCTGAAGAGGAAGAAGAGCAGGACAATTACAACCAGGATCATCCCGCGTACCAGGTTGCCTTCCACGGTATCAGTGGTGAGCTTCACCAGATCACTGCGATCGTAGAAGGGCCGGATCTTTACATCCTTGGGGAGAACGGAACTGTTGAGTTCGTCTGTCTTCTTTTCTACCGCTTTGAGGACATTTTGAGTCTGCTCATCGCGGCGCATCAGGATTATGCCTTCTACCGCGTCGTCATTATTGGAATGGGAAGTTTGAAAACCGAACTGTCCCAGCCGGGGCGCGTGGCCGATGGCGACCTCTCCCACATCCCGAATGCGAATGGGCGTCCCTTTGTTGGTGGCGACAATGATGTTGCCAATGTCATTGGAAGTCTTGACCAAGCCAATGCCGCGCACGTAATAAAACTGGCCGCCCTGGGAGTAGAAGCCGCCGCCGGCGTTGGAGTTGTTGTTGGCCAGCGCCTGCATCACCTGCTGAACGGTCATGTGATAGCCGAAGAGGCGGCCTGGATCCAGCAGCACCTGATACTGCATCACCGTGCCGCCCAAGCCGGAATCATCCGCCACCCCGGGCACAGCCCGGTAGGCGCGTTCCACCACCCAATCTTCAATGGTTTTCAATTCCTGCGGACTGCGGTCCGGGCTTTCAAGGACATAGCGGTAGACGAGTCCGCTGGGACTGAACAGCGGAGCCATGCTGGGCG
>DATFDA010000089.1:0-4579 GCA_035252525.1 Candidatus Angelobacter sp.
TGCGCCAAGGTCATTCTGGAGTTTGTCGTAACTCGCCTCCAAAGTGTTCAAAATCTCCTGACGCAGCGCGCTGTTGACCTGCGATCCCTCATACCGCAGCGTGAAGTGATTGCTTTCTTCCTGGTGAAAATCGGCTTCCGTGCGGGACTCGCGTTCCACGCGCTCCAGCAGTTGCTGCACCTTGTCATCACTGTGAAGAGCGAGCGCCGTCTTCAGCGCTGCAATCGCTTCTTTGTTCTGGTCATTCTTGTAGTGCGCATAACCAAGAATCCAGAAAGCATAAGAAGACTGCGGATTCGCGCGGGTGGCGCGTTCGCCGTAGATAAGCGCTTCAGAATACCGGCCCAGCCGCAGCAGAAGAGAAGAATAGTTCTCCAGCAGAATGGAGTTTTCAGGAAGGTAATGCAGCGCGCTCTCAAGATAACCGGCCTCTGTTTGTAGATTGTTGCGGTTATCTTCAAATCCTGCCGCAATGGCAAATGCCGCGGCTGCTTGTTCCGGAGGACCATCTCTTTCAATGTTTTTCAGTGCGGCAATGTCCACATCATCATGGGAGATCACCCGCGCGACCAGTTCCTCAGAGACTTCCATCTCCTCGCGCATGAGAGGGAGCTCTTCTTTGGTAACACCGGGTTTTGATGATGGCGCCGCACCCGAATTGCTGGATGGACCTCGTTCAATCCTGACCACAATGGATTTGGGAATGGTGAGCGTGTTATCGCCGATGGTGTATTCCACGCGGCCGTTTCTTTCACTGGCAGAATCAACAACAATGCGTGTGCCGCTCTTGAGCACAATGGTGTCGGCCCGGACAACCAGCGGCCCGGCCACGCAGGCTGACACGATAAGGCAGCAAAATGGGATAATCGTTCGCAAGCGTTTCCCGAGCATTATGGCATGTATATGAAGCGGTTCTCCCTGCGCGCAGTGACGAAGGTGTTAGTTCTGGCGCTTTTGCTGCCTTCTTTAAGAATGAGCGCTCAAAGCCAGAAGGAGGCCAATGCGGCTGAGCTTTACCGTGACATCCTGAACCCCGTCCTTGATCCGTCCCAGGTACACACCTTGCGAGAGGTCTCCATTGATCGCGAGGACCTTCATATTTCTCTCAGCGATGGAACCATAGCCTTCATCCAGGCGGTGAATGGTCACATCACCGGAGCAATTTTTGAAGGGCAGGGAGAAGTCCTGATGATTCCTCCGGGCCGCGCCGAGCGCACCTCGCTGGCCCTTTTTACCGGTTCAGCGGTGCTGGAGCAGCGGTTCTCGACTGCTTATTTCCGGTTTGTGGATGACAAGATGGCGGATGAATTCCGCGCCGGGTTCCGCGCTGCAGAAAATCCCCAGGAGTTTGTCGCTCGTTGGGCGCAACCGGTGCGTGATCTGGCGCGGGCAGATGCCCTCTCCATTCTGCAGGCGCTTACCAATTCCGGCGAATCAGCTTCTCGCTTCATCCATGTTCGTCTGGGAGGCAGCACGCTGGGAGTGTTCGATTTGTATCTGAATACCAACGCACAGGAACAAATCAGCGTGGCCCAGGCAAGTGCTGAGCGCGACGCGGTTTATTACAACGTCTGGAGTTCGTTTCCCATGCGTTCGCTGCGTGGTGAAAACGGCGTGGAACATGCCATGGCGCCGCGGTTTGATCTTTCTGATTACCACATTGAGGCGGAGGCGGAACCGCCTTCTGATCTCACCGCCGAAGCCGAGTTCACGCTCACTCCACGCACCTCCGGGCAGAGGACCTTCATTCTTGAGCTCTCCCAGCAGCTCAAGATCACTGATGTGCGTGTGGATGACAAGCAAATCACGTTTATCCAGAACCAGGCCATCAGCGGCAGCGTGCTGGCGCGTCGCGGCGACGACCTGATTGCCATCGCCTTCCCTGAACCACTGCCTAAAGACAAGCCCGTGCGCTTGCGCGTCAAGTATTCGGGCCCGGTGATGTTTGACGCCGGCGGGGACCTGCTCTATGTGGGCGCTCGGGGAACCTGGTATCCCAACGCCGGACCGGCCTTCGCCAATTACGACCTCACCTTTGACTATCCTGAAGATTGGTCACTTGTAGCCACCGGCAAACAGGTGGCCACCGACGTGAAGCAACATCGCCGCATCACGCACTTCGTTACAGAGAAGCCGATAGCGCGCGCTGGGTTCAATCTGGGAAAATTCGAGACCGCTGAATCGACTTCTGCCGGAGTGAGGATTCACTCCTATGCCGCAAAAATTGTTGAGCAGCCGCTGGCGGAACGTGAAGCGCGCTCCGGACTGCATCCTGATCCGGCCCGCGAGGTGCATCAGATTGCGGATCAAGCCGCCGGCACGGTGCAGTTTCTCTCCGGCGAACTTGATCCGTTTCCTTACTCCGAGCTGGAGATAACGCAATTCCCCGGTCTGCTCAGCCAGTCATGGCCTGGCCTGATCTACCTCTCCAGCATGGCTTTTCTTGACCAGGATGAGCGGCGGGTGGCAGGCGTGCACGATCCGTATATTGAGCTGCTTCTGGACAAGCTCATGCTGACCCACGAGACGGCGCACCAGTGGTGGGGCGATGCGGTTGACTGGAACTCCTATCGCGACGAATGGATCATTGAAGCTTTGGCCAACTACAGCGCACTGCTGATGCTGGAAAAGCAGGACCCGGCTGCCATGAAAACTGCGCTCGACTATTACCGCGGCCAGTTATTGCGTGAAACTCCCAGTGGGCCCGTTGCCGATGCCGGCCCGGTGACGCTCGGCATGCGCCTGACATCCTCAAAATTCCCCAACGCTTATGAGCCGGTGCTTTACGGCCGAGGCACGTGGCTGATTCACATGCTCCGTACCATGCTGCGCGAAGCCAGCGGTGGGAAGGATGATCGCTTGTTTTTCTCGGCGCTGAAGAGCTTGCTTGCTCAATCGCCCAATCACAAGATTTCCACCCACGATCTGGAGCTTGCCTTTGAAAAAGTGATGCCCGCTTCTTTGGCCTATGAAGGGCAGCACAACCTGGATTGGTTTTTTGATAGCTGGGTGAACGGCACGTCAGTTCCGCATTTTGCATTGGACGGAGTACGCATTACCCCCGCAGGCAAAAAGGTGCGTATCCGTGGCACTGTGCGCGAGACCCATGCTGCCAACCACATGGTCACGGCCATTCCCGTCTATGCGGTAAACAGCCAAAGCCGCTCCAGTTTTCTAGCCTTCGTTTTTGTTGACGACCCCTCAACCAGCTTTACGCTCACAGCGCCGGCCGGAACCAGGAATCTTCTGCTCGACCCGGGAAACACCGTCCTTCGGCGGTAGCCGTCGAGCAAGTCCAATCGAACACCAAAACTATTTGTCCTGCTGCGCAGAACTGTGAAAGGATGGCCTGCTGAAATTTTGGGAGGACCATGCGCTCAGTCTTCGTTTTTCTGCTCTTGTCCGTGGCGCCACAGTTCGCGCAACAATCTGTCACCCCCGCCGGAACACCGCATCTTTATACGCTGCCTGCCACCCCCAAGACAGTGGCCTGGGGCTACTATGACGCAGCCGCGCAGCCGGTGTTGCGTATTCATTCGGGAGACAGCGTTAAATTCGACACACTGATCACAAACAGCCCAACCGGCCTGGAGCGAGCGGGAGTGCCTCCAGACCAGGTGCAGCAGAGCCTGCGGGATATCTATAAGGAAGTCACAAACAAAGGGCCGGGCGGACACATACTCAACGGACCGGTCTACATTGAGGAGGCCGAGCCCGGAGACACGCTCGAGGTCCGAATTGAGAAGATAGATCTGGCCATTCCTTATGCTTACAACGCTTTTGGCCCGACGCGTGGATTCCTTCCCGAAGATTTCCCCTATCGCAAGATGAAGATCATTCCACTGGACAAAGATCGCATGGTGGCGAAGTTTGCTCCGGGGATTGAAATTCCACTGCATCCCTTCTTCGGCAGCATGGGTGTTGCACCGCCACCGGAGTTCGGCCGCATTGACAGTGCGCCTCCAGGCGTCCATGCCGGAAATATGGATAACAAAGAATTGGTAGCAGGCACTACGCTCTATCTGCCCGTTTTTGCCCCAGGTGCGCTGTTTGAAGTCGGCGATGGTCACGTCGGCCAGGGAAATGGTGAAGTGGACATCACAGCCCTTGAAACCTCTTTGCAAGGCACACTGCAGTTCATTGTTCACAAAGGCACCCACCAGAAATACCCGCGCGCAGAGACGCCCACGCATTACATCAGCATGGGCTTCCACCAGGAGCTGTATGAAGCCACGCGCATTGCGGTGCGGGAAATGATCGATTTTCTGGTAGCGGAAAAACATCTGAGCCGGGATAAAGCTTACATGCTCACTAGCGTGGCCGGCGACGTGGACATTACTGAACTGGTGGACGGCAATAAGGGGGTTCATGTGATGTTGCCGAAAGCCATCTTTGTGCAGCAGAGCAGCGCGGTGCGCTGAGCGGGGTAGCGGCTATTACAGGCCCGGATTCCACCTCCAGAGGAGCTTCATTGATGTTTGCCGTCAGGTTTGGTAAAGCGGGGTGGAGCACAGCGACAGAAAGGGGATAACTATGAGATGGTTGATTCGCTGGCTGATCAGCGCCGTATCACTGTTGA
>DATFDA010000090.1:0-2026 GCA_035252525.1 Candidatus Angelobacter sp.
CATCGCGGCGGCAAGCAGGGCATCGGCAGTGCCCATAAGGAGGGCATGCGCTGGGCTTATGCTCACGGCTTTGAGCTGCTGCTCACGATGGACTGCGACTTCACCCATTCACCAGAGCGGATTCCCGATTTGCTATCCCACGCGACTGATCACGAAATCGTGGTCGGCTCTCGTTATATGCAGCCCGGCAGCCTGTCTTCCTGGAGCATGCTGCGCAAAATGCTGACCCGCGTGGGGCACTGGCTGACTACCACCTTCCTCGGCATGCCCTTCGACGCGACCGGTGCGTTCCGGCTTTACAACCTGGTTGCGATTCCGCCAAGCACGTTTGACCTGGTGTATTCGCGGAGTTATTCGTTTTTTTTTGAGAGCCTGTATGTCCTCTGGCTGAACGGCCACACTATCAAAGAGGTTCCCCTGGACTTGCCTGCCCGTACCTATGGCCACTCCAAAATGGTCTGGCGGGATGCGCTCTACAGTTCATCGTTGTTGCTCTACCTCTACATCAAGACCAAGCTGGACAAGGATGCGTTGCTGTATACGCCGCCTTATGAACCGGACGGCGCGGTACGCCACGCGCCACGCGATATCGCCACCGGGCGTGAATGGGATGCGTACTGGCTGGCCAAGGACAAACCGGCCTCTCTCATCTACGACCTGATCGCAGTCTTCTATCGCAAGTTCATCATCCGCCGCATCGTCAACCACTTCATCCCGAAGTATTTCCCCCCTGGTGGCGACGTTCTGCACGCCGGTTGTGGCAGTGGACAAGTGGATACGGATATAGCTCAGAAGATGTCGCTATGCGCTTTGGATATTTCTCCGCAGGCGCTTGCCATCTACCGGAAATCGCAGCCCCAGGTTACACGCCTCATCCATGGCAGCATCTTCGATATACCTGTTCCCGACGACACCTACGACGGCATCTACAATCTGGGCGTAATGGAGCATTTTACCGAGGAAGAGATTGAGGAGATTCTAAAGGAATTTAACCGCGTACTGAAGCCAGGGGGCCGGATCACGTTATTTTGGCCGCCAGCTTATGGATTGAGCGTGAGGTTTCTTGCTGTGGTGCACTGGGTCCTGCGCCGATCCGGAAACAACAGGAACCTGAAGCTTCACCCTGACGAAATCACTCATGTCCGTTCCAGGGGGCAGATAAAGCGCTATCTCGATTCTGCCGGTTTCAGCCTCGTAACGTTCTACTTTGGGATCCGCGATCTTTTTACTTACACGGTGATCGTGGCGGAGAAGGCGGCAGGGCAGACCAGCATGGAATCAGCTTGCGCCCCCGAGCAACTCCGCATACGAGCGCAAAGCCAGGCCGGGGCTTGATGGAATGAAGCATGTTTGCACGACAAGTTCAGCAGCACGGGCGATCCAGCCGCGCTGTTGAAGGCTATTGAAGAAGGATGCTGTCTCTGCTGCGAACCCACCGTCCATCTACCATTTCCCGCCGGCTGCGCGCTCCCACACTGGGGTGCCGGCCACTCTTGCTGACGCTTTGTCTTGCAATATTCTCTGTTTCTTGCGCCCCGGCTTTCGGGCAGGCAATTCAGCCCACCGCTGCTGCTTCTTTTGACGGGTCGCTGATAAAGGCGCAAAACCAAACTGAGATCTACTATGTCCACGGCGGACTCAAGCACTGGATATCGAATGGAAACTGGTTGCGCGGCCATAGGCGTTTGATGGCGGCGGGAATCAAGGTTGTCTCGCCTGCCATTGTCGATTCGATTCCCTCAGGGATTCCATTTTCCTATGTGCCGCCGTCAGAAACGCGCTTGACCGCCATCCTTGCCGTTCTCGCCTTTGGTTTTCTGATTTTCGTGCTCAAATTTCGGGGACGTGTTCAGCAATTTCTGGCCAAGCCGGTTGACTGTTGCGGCAACGATTACTCTTTTCGCGGCGTCCTGCTGGCCATATTGGCCTTTTGCGTTGTGCTGCGCTCCCTTCCGCTCTTGGTCCATCCACGGTTCTGGGCGGAAGAAGGGGTGATCTGGTTTCAATACGCTGTGCAGCACAGCGC
>DATFDA010000091.1:0-14141 GCA_035252525.1 Candidatus Angelobacter sp.
CATTGGCGGCGCTGGCTTCCGCGATACTTGAATCGAGCGAGTAGGCAGCGGTGGCCCCGGCCAAGGCGACCTCAATGCGCTTCTGATAACCGATGCTGAGCGGAGACTGGCCCTGGACCGCAACAGCTAATACGGCCAGAACAATCAGGCTCCGAAGAAAGTTCATGGGACTTTGAAATCCACCGAACTGGTCTGGGTCTTGCCTTCAAACTGGAAGGAGCAGAGCGCGCGGTAATTGCCGGACGGCAACTGATCGGGAAATTCAGCCACGAACTGCTGGCGTTCGCCCGGAAGCAGGCGCTGCTGCGCGAAGCTGGCCTTGCCAACCAGGGAACCGTTTTCGTTCAGGACGGCGGCGGTGCCCTCCGGCAGCACCGGCTCTGCTCCTGAATTGTTGAGCCACTCAGTGATGGTCATGTTGGCGCTGGCCGAAGCAGGCGTGACATGCACCGGCTCAGGCTGCACCTTCACATTCTCAGAAAGATTGAAGGTAAGCAGAGTGCTTAGCGAGGCAGTCATGCCCACGTTGCCGGAGCTGGTAGGCAACACGTCAGTTCCGTGGAATACGGCCACAATGGCGCGGATGTCAGTCTTGGCGGGGATGGTCAAACGCAATTCCACGGAGCCGGAAGTGTGGGCCTTGATCAGAATTTTCTTTGGCGAAAAGACCGCAGTGGCGGCGATGCTATCTGGCAGTTCACCGGCAGGAACATAGACGCGCTTGCCGTCTTTGACGATCATGTCCTGGGCCAGCAGTTCAAAGCCGAGGTCCGCGCCGGTGTTATTGGACAGAATGAGTGTCTGGGTGAGCCCCTGGCCAAAACTTCCCTTGCCCATGATGACGGCCGGGCTGAGCGAGATGGAGGGCTTCTCCGGCGGCGGAGGTGGAGCGAGTTGGGCATGGATCGGCGAGAAGCCAGCGACAACGAAGCAAATCCAGGCAATGAAAATTGCACGTTTATGATTTGTTCTGATTTGTAAGTTCATACACTCGACTGCGAATTCCTTTAAGAAAACTCCCTGACGCTGCATTTGCAGGTGATTACATTCTCAAAAACCTGTGTCGCCCCGCTGGGGCTCACATTCTTAACCGAACCTTTTTCCCAGGCCTCACGGCCTGGGCTACCGTTGTGACGGGCCTTCGGGCCTGCGAGGCCTACCCAGACCTTCCGGTCTGGTGCTACTCCCCTTCAGTTGGCAATTACCTGAACCAGGATTGCGTTCTGCAAGCGGGAGTTTTTTTCTGTCACCGAGTTGGGCACCTCAATTTCCAGCAGATGCTGAGAGATGGCGCCGACTTTGGCGTTCCCCTGAATAATATGCGGCGTGGTACTGAGCGCAACGCCGTCCAGCCGGAAGCTGAAGTGCACTTCCGGAACAGCGAGCGCCGCTAAAACTGTGGCGTTCGCTACATGTGCGGAAGGATCCTGGATCGCCAATCCAAAGCGAGTGGCTACAGCGAAACCTGACGCGCGGCGAACCACGTTGACGTTGTGGGCGGCAGAGGCCATAGCATAAGAGACCTCGCCAAAGTTAAGAGTGCGCTGGGTGGAAGTTCCGCTCAGCGGAGCCCCATCCGGCGCACTCGATATCGAAACGGTAAGCGTGCCCGCAGCTTCTGAACGCATGGTCATCACCGCGGGCGGTGTACGTTTTGCGGCGTGAGGGTGCTGCGCCCATCCATTGGTCATGAGGGAGGAACCAATCACCAATAACGGAAGATGTCGTCGCAGCAGCCTGATGCTTGCACCTCACGGTGAGACCTTGCGGCCTTATCTCAACTTAGTTCGCCGAGGCGGTAAAGTTCACGACATTGCTGATCGTGGTGCCGCTGGCAGTGGTAAACGGAATGGTGATGGCCAGCGTGACCGGCACGTTGGAGCCATAGGTCCCGGTAGCCGTCGCCGTCCCGGCAGTGGTGTTGGTAAATGCGGCGCCGTTCGCGGCCCAGGTGTTGGCTGCGTCAGCCGAGCTCAACTGTGTGGTCAGCGTGTAATTGGTGCTGGCGGTGTTGGCCTTGTTCACCAGAACGTCCACCGGAGTGCTGACGGTGAAGTTGGTGGCTGTGGGTGCAGGGCGGCTTACGCCGGCAGGCAAGGTACCGAAGGCGGAGACTGTTCCGAAATCCAGGCTGGCGGCGTTGGTGCCGGCGCCTGAGCTCAGGGCAACGCCCGCGGCGTCACTGTTGAAAACCAGGCTGATGGTGCCGTTCACTGTGGCTGAAACGGTCAGGGTCCCGGTTGCGGTTTGAGCAGCGGCAAGTGATGTCATCATTACCGCGGCGGCGAAAATTACAAGTAGCTTCTTCATTTGGTTCCTCACTCCTTGCGAACGTTAAAGTTTATTGCTGTACTTCCTGTTGCAAAACTTACTTCTGCTCCACTCAATTAGCTGAAGCCTGAAAATTGATGACCGTGCTCAACGGCGTTCCCACCGCCGGGCCTCCTGCTCCCGGCGCAGCCGTGGAGACGGTGAGGTCCAGATTGTGGGGCACGTCAACGTTGTAGGCCGCATTCGTCTGGATATTGCTAGCGCCGTTGGCCAGTGTGACTCCGTCAATCTTGAAACTGAAACCTGTGGGCAGCGCCGAGGCCAACTGCGCGCTCAAGGTGTAGGTGTTGCTGTTCAACCCTCCCTGAATCACCTGGACATCAAAAACTGTGCGCACCGTGTAATTCGCGGCTGTGACTGAAGTACGTGTGACTCCTGGCGCAAGCGGGCCAAAGGCTGAGATGGTGCCGAAATTCAAGGTTGCGGCAGATGTGCCTGCTGCCCCGAGCGTAACGCCGCTGGGATCGGTATCGAATACCAGGGCGATTCCGTTCTTGTGAGTCAGCCTAGCGTTGATTACGCCTGTGGCTGTCGGGTTCTGGGCAAGCAGGGGCAACCCAAAGAACAGTGCCGCTGCGGCCAGCATGATCCGAATTTGTACCGAATGCTTCTTCATACAAACCTAATTTGCCGTCGCCAAAAAGGTGATGGTCTCCTGCAAAATCTGAGCAGGTACGTTGTTGCGCACCTGGAGCCGCAAAGTCTTGGTGACGGGCCTGCCAAACGCGTCTGTGGTGTCCAGAGTGGTAAAACCCGTGCTGCTTAAAGTCACGTTGTTAACCAGCCACAGCACGTTGGCGGGCGGCGCGCTGGAAATCTCCGCGGCCAGCCGGTAACTGGGGCTGCTGGAGTTGCTTTTGGTCACCAGGACGTCAAAGGCGCTGCTGACTTCATAGAACGACGCGCCCACGTGCGCGTAGTCCACGCAAGTGGAGCTGTGAAAGTTGCCCGGGAAGGAGGCCGAACCGAGATCAAGTCCTACATTGTTCGTGCCGGGATTGGTCAGCGGACAGAAGCCCACGCTACCAACGTTGGGATTGTCATTAAAGACGAGCGAAATGGAGGACTGTACCGTCAAGTTGATGGAAAGCTGAGCGGAACTGGCCTGAGCGGACACACCGGTAGCGGCTGCCAGCATTAGCAGCGCGAGCGCGGCAGTCCTGAGGACCAAACCATTAATGGAACTCACCTTCATACCTTGCAACCGGACACTGGATCGCGGTTTGCTTGTCTCCCGTCGACTCTGGATCAGCAACGAGGTCTACCCCGTATACTGTCCTAAAGAACTACATGGTGCTGTTCTTTGGTTACGCCTATTGTTGGCGAGCCGGGGCTTTCCAGCAAGGGTACGAAAGTCACCATGCCGCCAACAGAAAGCTTTGTATTTGAGCGACTTACCTGAGTTTGCCGCACTTTTACTGCGGGCCCGAGGCGGACGCAATCAGGCATTTCTTGTAGTTCCTTAATCATCACTGCCGGAAAGATTAAGAGAGGAGCTTTGTTCCAGGATGTGACAAAGCTCACGCTATTTTGCCCCATTCGAACTTCGCTAATGGATTGTCTTTTCCAACTACTTTCTGGTCACGTTCACTGAAGTTTTGAAGACCGGAAGTCACGAAGGTCTGCCGCCCGCTAGAGTCCAGCGCCGCAGGTTGCATTCAAGAGAGAGCACGCACAGGTCGCAGCCGGATCCAGGCATTTGGGCACAGCCAACGCAATATGCCCCGCAGGCAAGAACGACCAAATCCAATCTCTGAAATGCACCGGAAAGACAAGCTAACAAAACAAAATCGCCGCTCCGTCTCTCAGCCGCCAAAGAATAGAAAATTCTTAAGTACCGGGAAATTCCATAGAAGGATAGAATGCGCGTTCAGGTACTCTGAAAATGATCTACACCTTCGCCATGGGAACTGCCTCATTGCCGTTTAATAGCCGCGGACTTAAGCTTCATTCCTCAGCCCGCCATGCCTCAAACAGGGCGCTGGTGAAGTTGGTCTTGTTGCTGGTATGTCTGGCATTTCCGGCCTGGCTCTATGCTGAGACCGTTTCCGGAACGGTGGTAGATCCCTCAGGCGCTGTAATTGTTGGTGCGCGTATTGAGATCACTGGAGGCGACCTGACCCAGCCTGTGGTGCTTTCTTCAGACGGTCGCGGCAAGTTTGTTTCTCCTGATCTAAAGCCTGGAAGTTACTCACTGAATGTGACGCGAGAAGGCTTTGAACCCCTGAAGAAGACGGTGGATTTGCGGGGCGCTGTGGAACTGGAACTGGCACTGGGTGTTGCCAAACAGCATGAGGAAGTCAGCGTTTCCGGAAAGGGAAGGGCTTACGCGAATTCAGATCCTGTGTACCGGCAGCTTCGCGGGATTGGCCTGGGCCAGACTTTTCGCTTCGACAATTTCAAGGTGGAACTGGATACGGCAACCTTCCAGTTTCAAACCGGCACCCTTACGCTGCTACCGCCCGTGAACGGCATTGTTACGGGAGCAATCTTCATCGGCGAAGGGCATTTCAACCTGAAGCCGATCACCGTTTTGGCTGCCGCTGAACTCAAGCGTCGTGCCGGAGCTCCAGAGCTTGATGAGGACTTCACGGAGGTGGTGTTCCGGTTTACAGGCGGGGAGCGGGTGAGATTTCTCCCCGGCTTGAAGGAGCAGGTGGCAACACCGGTAGAAGCAGCAGGGGCCTTTAGTCACTGGAAGGAGCAGATGCGGAAGAGACGGGAGGTCCCGCAGGGTTTTACAGAAT
The DNA here is from genome assembly GCA_035252525.1 of Candidatus Angelobacter sp. Classification (GTDB taxonomy): domain Bacteria; phylum Acidobacteriota; class Terriglobia; order Terriglobales; family Acidobacteriaceae; genus Angelobacter. The sequence continues at coordinate 5,079 of DATFDA010000091.1, forward strand.
TTCTGTTACACGGCGAGACCATGGATAACGTTGACGCGGATCTTCTCGCTGCCATTTACAACCCGTCCCACACGCCATTTTTCAATGCTTATCTCCATGGCAAAAAACATAAAGACCTGCGCTACTTTGTGCGAACGCGCGTGGGAGCGGTGCCCCAGCTTGATTCGCCGGAAGAGGTGGCGCTGATCAACTACGATCCGGGAGCGATGGAAGATGGCGTTTGGTATCTGGACCACTTGAAGGCCGAATATGTGAAGCGCGTGGCCAGTTCGAACGAAGATCGCCGGCTCTTTGCAACACGCGGATATAAGATTGAGACCATCATTTCAAAAAATGATCACCTGTTCAGTACCGCCGTCATCACCATTGAACCGCTGCTGGCAGGCGAGAGAGTTCTAAAGTTTGGCCTGCTGCCCACTTTGCGCGTCTCTCGCGTGATGGATGACCAGGGCCAAGACATGTATTACATCCAGGAGAGCCGTAAGGAAGATGGGTCGTTCTACGCCATCCTTCCCACAGCGCCGGAACCGGGGAAGCAGTATTCGATCACGGTGCAGTATGAAGGAGACAAGGTCCTGGAGCAGGCGGGCGATGGAAGCTATTACGTACGGGCGCGGAGTTCGTGGTATCCGAACCTGAACGGATTTGGCGAGCATGTTCTTTACGATCTGACCTTCAAAGTCCCACACAAATATAAGGTGATCAGCGTGGGAAAGCTGGAAGGTGAATCTGTGGAGCAGGATTACGCCGTGACCCACTGGGTGACGCCGCAGCCGGTGGCGGTGGCCGGGTTTAACTACGGCAATTACCAGAAGATTGAAATTCCTGACACGGTCACCAATTACAAGATCAGCGGCTATTACCTGACGGAGTTGCCGAGCAATCTGCGCAACTACAGCGCGTTGCAGACCATGGCGCCCAAGGCTATGACGAAGTACGCGCTGGAGCAGACGCGGGCGCAATTGCAGCTCTGCACGCATTTCTTCGGCAAGATTCCCTATGATGAGATTTACATCACCGAGCAGCCGGACTTTAACTTTGGACAGTCATGGCCGAACCTGGTTTATCTGCCCATCTCAGCTTATACAGACTCAACCCAGCGGTGGATGCTGTTTGGAAACATCAACAGCAAATTCAGCGGGTTTGTGCAGGAAGTGACACCGCACGAAGTGGCGCACCAGTGGTGGGGGCACGCCGTAGGCTGGGCTTCTTACCACGACCAGTGGCTTTCAGAGGGTTTTGCCGAATTTTCCGCCGGGCTGTTCCTACAGCAGGCGATGGCCGGAGACTGGCGAAAAGACTACATCGACTTCTGGAACCGACTGCAAAAGCGCATTCTGGAGAAAAATAATTTCGGCGTGGCTCCTAACGATGCCGGTCCGCTCTGGATGGGAATGCGCCTGGTTTCTCCGCGGACGCTCAGCGCGTATCAGGACGTGACCTATCCCAAAGGCGCGTACGTTCTTGCGATGCTGCGCTCCATCATGTATAGCCCACAGGACCAGGACAAACCTTTTATCGAGATGATGCACGACTTCGTGGAGAGCCATCGCGACCAGGCGGCTTCCACCGAATCGTTCAAAGCGATTGTGCAGAAGCACATGTCCAAGACCATGGACCTTGCCGGGAATGGGCGGATGGATTGGTTTTTCAATGAGTGGGTATATGGCACTGAGGTGCCGAAATATCACTTTGAGTATCAACTTCTGCCTGCCGAGGGCGGTAAGGTGAAGTTACATATGACCCTGATGCAGAGCGAAGTTGACGATCACTTTGTAATGCTGGTTCCGGTATTTGCTGATTTTGGCAAAGGGATGGTGCGCATCGGCCAGCTCGGAATCGGCGGTAACTCCACCAGGACCGCTGACGTTGTACTGCCTATGCGTCCCAAGAAAGTGGCGGCGAATGCATACAAGGAGATTTTGGAGCGGTAAGGGTAGCACTCCAGCAGCCTGGAAAGAACGTCTTGTGTCAGCATTGGATTGACAAGTCTTCCACTTCCTCACTTCCTGGTCACATTCACTGAAGTCTTGAAGATTGCTCCAGAGGCATCCCAGCCCTGCACGGTGATTCGGTGGGTTCCTGTGCTCAGAGGCAGAACGGCATCAATGGTGCTTGCGTTGGCGTTGGCTTTCCAAACGCCGTCAATATAGATCTGCGTCAGGGCAACGGCGTAACCGGAGAAGGCGCTGCCGGCCACATGAACTGTGGAAGTGGTAATTGTGCTACCAGCCAGCGGGCTGCTCATGGTTACGAACTGAGGATTCACGGTGATGGTCTTGCTCGTACTTGAGGACGCGCCTTTATTGTCGGTTACTGTGGCAGTCACGGTGTAGGCGCCGGCGAGCTTGTACTGGTGGGACGCGCTGGCACTGGCCGCGGGCGCGCTGCCATCGCCAAAGTTGATGCTGCTGGAGGCAATGGTCCCATCCGGGTCGCTTGAGCCTGAGGTGCTGGCGGTAACAGAGCCTCCCACAAGCAGCGAGGTTGCGCTGGTGCTTAGGACTGCGGTGGGCGGCTGGTTACTGACGATGCTGACGGAGAGCGTGTTCATGAAGTTTCGGCCGGAGGCATCCCAGCCTTTCACGATCAGAGTGTGAGCTCCCGCGGCCATGTTCACCAGCGTATCCAGGCTGGCTGACTTGACCTGATAGGTAAGTTTGCCATCAAGGTAGACCTGCATGGCAGTGACGGTATAGCCAGAGAACCCGCTGGCCACCACATGAACGGGAGAATTGAGAGCAGCACTTGCCGCGCCACTGGAATTCGCAGGACTGGTCACGATGACTTCCGGCGCTTTCACCACCACACTGGTGCTGGTGGAGGAAGATGCTCCCAGATTGTCCGTGATAGTGGCGCTGATGGTATAGGTGCCGGCCACGGAATAAGTGTGGGAAGCCGAAGCTGCTTTTACGCTGGCGCTGCCGTCGCCAAAATTGATGGTGGAAGCAGCGATGGTTCCGTCAGGATCAGACGATCCGGCAGTGCTGGCAGTTACTGTGACTGGTCCATAGGACGATGCGGGAGTTACAGAGAGCAGGGCAACCGGCGGCTTGTTGGTTACAGTCACTTTCACAATGGCGCTGGCGCTTGCGGTGGCGCCAAGGTTGTCAGTGACGATGGCGGTTACGGTATAGGATCCGGCGGCATTGTAAATGTGCGACGCGCTGATAGCACTCACAGGCGCGCTGCCATCGCCAAAATTGATGGTGGTGCTCACGATTGTTCCATCCGGATCGGCCGATCCCACGGTGGAAGCCGTGACTACGAGCGGTGCGCTGCCGGAAAGCGGCGTGAGGCTGAGCGCAGCGACAGGAGGTTTGTTGGGCACGGCCAACTGCACACCGGCAGACATCTTGTTGGTGAGCGAAGGCTTGCCGGTGGCTTTGACGAAGACAATGTAGTTTCCGGCGCCGAGGGAAAATTGGGCCAGGTTCAGGGTGCGAGTGGCGGCAGAGGCATCTGCCAGCCACATGAGGTTTTCGCCATCTTGGGAAACGAAGACGGAAAAATGATCAATGGTGTTCTGCTGGCCGGTAATGCTCCAGCTCACGGTGGTTCCGGTTACCGTGGCAGATACGGTGACGCAGTTATCAATGCCGGTTTCAATCTCGGAACCCTCTTCGTAGTCGTTCCAGGTCACAAGCTGGATGCCGGTTTGCTGGTGCGTGGTGGAGTAGTACTTGCCTTCTTCAGCCAGCGTCTGGAGCCAGGTTTGGCCGCATTGCTGGTTGATGAAACGTCCGCTGCCCCACGCGGCCAGCGAATCATTGAAGCCTTTGTAGCCGGAACCCGTGGAATACATGGTGGGATGGTTCAGGGCGCTGCTGTAATAGCTATCGAGGTATCCAATGGAAGCGATATCAGTGCCGGTGCTGCCGGCGGGATGAGGCGCAATCCAGGAAAAAGCGCCGCTGGTCTGGGTGTGAGTGAATCCGCCGTTATTGCGGAAGATGAATTCAGGATTGCCGGCGACGGAAGCGCGAACACGGGTCCAGTCGATGGCGTAAGCCGTGTCGCCAAAGAAATAAATTACCGGACGACCGTTGGCGAACAGGTAGGCAGGCGAACCTTCGTATGTGGTGTTGACGTAGTTCAGATCGTCAATCATGGTCTGGGTGACGTCGCATCCCAGGGTAGCGGCGCAGCTCTTCATGGCGCCGGCGTCATACATGATGGCGAAGTGGAATCCAGGATGCAGTTCCGCCTGCTGCATCAGCATTTGCGTGGCTTGATCGTAAAAAACGAAGTTCTTGTTGAACTCGCCGCGCCCGTACCAGTCAATGATGGCGCCATCAAGGCCGCGGCTCACCATGTCATTCACCTGGTTCTGCACCTGCAGGACGTCATTGGAGGTGTAGCCGATCTTCATGTGGTCGCCAAAGCCGAACCACGGCACAAAATGGGCATATATTTTGGCGGTAGATCCCGGATACAACAAGGCTCGGGTGGGCATCTTACTGATATTACTGGCCCCAATGTTGCCATTGGTTTGCGCGACAAAGGTATCAGCAGCGCTGGTGTTGTTACCGGTTTCAGCGGACAACGTAGTGGTGGCCTGAAATTGGGCGCCGGCAAAGGCAAACGCCGCAAAAAGGAAGCTGTAGACCACCGCCAGAAACAAGAACGACGCAATCTTGGCGAATGTACGCAAAACGACCCCCGAGCATTTCGTCGCCTGGGGGACGACGGATTAACGCTCTCAACTCACAACCTGTTTCTTGTCTTTCGCCCGGAAGAGCGAAGGCGCCAAAACTACGGTCAGCGTGCGGTGAAGTTTTTGTGCCTTGTGATTGGGCGGGATTCTAGGTTTTCGATCCTCTTAGGGCGAATCAGGGGAAGCACTCGGCTGCATTGAGGAAATACCTTATGGTAGTAAGGTGCTTAGTCGGTCACTGATAATTAAGGAGTTAGGCCATGTCCGAAGGGTCGGAGGATTGGCCTGAACAACTAACTTCCGGGTGCTTGCGTCTAAAAAGAGGCCTGCAAGGCTTAAAGTGCCGGAATAACTTAAAGACTCTAATAAATTTTGACGGGGAGAGCACATGAGTGCGCAAGCAAAAATGGAAACTACGGCAAAGATTCCTGCTGAAATTAATACCAAATTAAGGTCCCTGGCGCACGATTTGAGCAACTCGATTGAAACCATTATGCAGGCTTCTTACCTGTTGGCGCAGATGAAGCTGGACGATAACGCCCGCAAGTGGTCTGATCTGGTGGACAAGGCAGCGCGTGATTGCGCAAAAATCAACCGGGAAATTCGCGATATTCTGAGGGCCAACGCTTAATCGATGATGGCGCGTCTACGGGTGGCGGTGATTGTGCCGCAGGCTTATGCGGCGCGCAACGCTTTCATATTCGCCCGCAGATAATCCTGTGCGTTACGATACCCTTCCATGGTTCCCACATCCATGTAAACTTCGCCGCAATGGCGGCCTTTTACAACGTTTCCAGCCGCGATAAACGCATTCAGCAGGTCGCCCAGGTACTCATCGCTGCGGTGCCGCGCTTCCCACAGTAGCTTCAGACGGTGGAAACTCTCACCGCGAGCGGTTACGGCGCCCCAAATCCAGTGTGAGGCCGCGTCTTTGCGTTTGACCTGGACCTGCTGCACAAAGCCAAGGTCGTCACAAACGACGGCATCGAACACCGCAGGATTATTCACTGGGAACAGGACCAGGTTCACATCGGCTTGCTCCAGATCAAGCGCTGGAAGATAGGCGTTCTCCGGGAACCAGATTGTATCGGGAAGGCCGATCAGGACTTGGTCGTGCCGGCGGGCGAAAGCTTCAGCCCGAAACAGGGCATCGCACAGGCCCTGCGGCTTGCGTTGAACCACATAGAAAATCTCGGCTGCGTAGTTGCGCTCCGCGTAGTACCTGACAATGTCACTCTTCTCCGCCGAGATGACCATGCAAATCTGCTCGGCGCCGGCGGCAATCATGCGTTCCACCAGGTACTCAGAGACGGCTTTCGGTCTCTCAATGCCTTCCAGCATGCGCGAGCCCACAGGCAGCAGCTCTTTGGAGCAGCCCAGAGGCTGGATTCTGTGACCTGCGCCGGCCGCGGGAATAATGCCGATCATTGCACTGCCTCAGTTCTTAAAGCTGTTGTTTCTCTCTGATCAAGGCCCGATGAGCAAGCTTCTTCTAGATATCCCAGCAACTGCCTGGCGCGAACCTCTCCCGTGTGCTCATGCAGGGTGCGCTCGCGAGCACGCAGAGCCATTCTTTGCAAATCGCCGTTGTCTCTGGCCATGGCCTGCTCCACGTCCTCCGCCCGGGAAACTACCTGGAGATCGCGCCCCAGATCAAAGAAACGGTCCAGCCCTTCCCACCAGTCGGTAATCAGCGGTGTAGCGCAGGCCGCCGCCTCAAAAAACCTGCCGGAAGGACACCATCCCCAGCGCGCCATCTCGCCGCGGGTAATGTTCAGCGTCAAGCGGGAAGACGAATACAGCCTGGGATGATCATGCGGGGCCACATGCTCAATGCGGCGAACATTCGCCGGCCAACGCCATTCCCATTCCCAGGGATAGAGTGATCCCGCCAGCAAAAACTGTCTTTCCGGATGCCGCCGCGCCGCTTCCAGAAAGAGTTCGTCGACCTTCTGCTGGCGATCAGGAGCGTAGGTTCCCATGTAGCTCAACTCACAGGCGAACTCAGTACTGGCTTCCACTCGCGGGTAATCATCGGGATCAACGCATCCATATAAGGGCCGCGCCATTCGCGCGCCGTACGTGCGCTCCAGTTCTTCCAGGGTTTTTCCGCCGGTGAATGACAGCACCAAATCGAACTCCGGAATCTGCTCCGCGCGCAGGTATGGCACGCCTTGCTTTTCCATGTTGGCCAGCGTTACAGGCGTATCCAGGTCGTAAAAAACCCGCAGCGGACGCCCCAAACCAAGAACATCATCATTGATCTGGCCGCCTTCAGGAAGATAGCTGGCTGTGATCACTACGTCAGAATCCGCTGCCTCTTGCAGCGCCTGCCGCCGGACACACTGCCAGTCGTCATAGAGAGTCAGGTGGCAGTAGTCACAGGAATCGAAGTCCCGGCGCAGCTTGTAGTAAGGCACGTCCTTCTCAAAGAACAGCACCTGATGCCCCATGCGATGAAGAGCACGCAAAATCGCCCGGTAAGGAGTGGCATGACCGTTGCCCCAGGACGAGGAGATCGTAAGCCCAAAAACAGTAATCTTCACAAATTTTTCAGGTCCAAGCCGCCGGAATAGTCACCGCGACTGGCAAATAGGATGTGAGTAACGCCAAAGCTGTTGGCTACGTGCTCTGGATGGCACTCATCTGCGCATGAGTCCCTTGTGTGTGCGACTACTGCACTTTCAGTGAAGCAATTCTTGGTGAAACGATTTACACTTTTTAAAGAATGAGCAGCGGCTTCAATCCGCCCGAGAGACCAGAACCCGCCTCGTTGCAAGTCTCCGCTGACCAGCAGCAGAAATCCTCGCCTGCCGACGTCTCCAGTTACTGTCCCAACTGCGGCTCGCGCATGCCCGAAGCGCGCTGTAAAGTTGTGTGCCAGACCTGCGGATTCTTTTTGAGCTGCAGCGACTTCTATTAACGGGATTCAGGCCGGCTCAGATCTTCAAGAGAATCGAGTTATGCCAAAGCGCGATACCCTGATTTTCCGTGCCTTGTCATCAAGATCACACCTTGGTAGCGTGTCTGGCATTCTCCTGGGGCGAAGCGCTAGTCGCTGTTTCACCTGCTGCCAGGCTCAGACCTGGCAAGCTCCAGCCTGGGCTTAAAACTGGATACCGGCCCCGCCGCTGCCGAATCGGGAAAAAACATGCTGACGCATGTGTGATGGCTTTGCGGCCGTCTGGAGCTCCGCAAACTGATTTGTCCAGCGTTTCTGAGTGCAATGGATTTGGCGATCCACAGGCCAAGTCCTGTGCCCTTTTCTGCTTTGGTGGAAAAAAACGGATCAAAAGCCTTTGTTGATTGTTCTGGACTCATTCCGCAACCATCGTCAAGGACAGAAAAACGGATCCCCGTTCGCGCATTCCCGCGCCAGTCGCGGGACAGGGCCACACGTATCCATATCCGGCTGGCTCCCGCTTCAAGCGAATTGATAAGCACGTTTTCCAGCGCCCGGCGGATCTGGATGGGGACAACGAAGGTTCCTTTCCAGGAAAACTCTCGTTTTATGTGCGAATCGCCATCCGGAAATTGGGCTTTGATGCGATTGACCACATCCTCCACAAGATCGCGCGGATCAAGTGCGATAGGCGGTTCTGTCTCTTTATAGAATCCTATGGCAACTGCGGTGATACGCGTGAGCCGGGAAAGCTCATTTTGGGCGATGGTCACAAGCTGGCGGGCCGTTGGGGAAAGCGGCTCGCGTCCCAGCAGGAAGACAGAACTCGTAACGGCTGCCAGGGGATTGTTGATCTCGTGCGCCACGCTGGCCACCATCTGGGTGGCGGCGGCCAGTTTCTCGCTTTCCATCACCAGTTGCTCGGCGCGTATCTGGCTGGTGATATCGAGCGAAAGGCTGCCCACAAGTTCTTGCTCGGCATGGTCAATGAAGATGAATTTCGTGGTCAGCCAGTAACGCTCTTCGTCCCCCAGCTTTACCCGATCAATGAACTGCCGCGGTCCGGCGCCCGCAGCGAGCGCTTGCCGGTCCAGGTTCTCCAGCATCAGGCGCAACTCTGACGTGCTCTCCGCATTCCCGTGGCTGATGCCGAGATGTTTCCTCGCCTCATTGTTGTAATAAACGTACTGCCCGGCAGAGTTTCGCAGGTAAGCGCAACCCGGCCTGTTCTCAAAAAATTGTTGCAGGATTTGCTGGGCGTCGTGCAGCTTCCGCTCGGCAGCAATCCTGTCATGCAGCCTGTCCTCTGCCTGCCGGTGGGCCTTGTTGCGCGCCCGGGTCAAAAACACGATTCCCAGCGCGGCTGCCAGGTAGGCAAGGAAGCCTACAGCGTCACTCATACCGGCGAAGCCCCATTTATACCGGGGTGGAACAAAGCAGAAGTATGCCAGTGAGGCGCCCAGAACCGTGCTCACCAGCGAGGGACCGACACCAGCGTACAACC
>DATFDA010000092.1:0-7851 GCA_035252525.1 Candidatus Angelobacter sp.
TAGATCCCTTCACCCAGCGTTTCGTTGTACAGGCTGACGTTCCCGCCGGTGATGGGAGTCTCGAGAGCGGAGCAGGCTTCCGTCAGGCCGTCAATTACCTCAGAGAATTGCCACATGATCTGTGGCTTTTCTGGATTGCCAAAGTTCAGGCAATTGGTGGCTGCAACCGATGTTGCTCCCGTACAGGACACATTGCGCGCAGCCTCAGCCACGGCATGCATCGCGCCCAATTTCGGAGAAAGCCAGGCCCATCGGCCATTTCCATCGAGCGCCATCGCCAGAGCGCGCTTGGTCCCTTTGATCCGCATAAGGCCGGCGTCCGCGCCAGGACCTTCCACAGTATTGGATTGCACCATGGAATCGTATTGCTCGAAAATCCAGCGTTTGGAGCAGATGTTAAGCGAGGCCAGCAGACGTTTCAGATTTTGGGTGAGATCTCCCTTGCTGGTGAAGTGAATATGTCCCGGCTTGCGGTGGGCCGCGGGAGCCTCCCAGGGTTGCATAGGCCGCTTATAAAGTGGCGCATCATCGGTAAGAGCAGTGTTCGGGATATCGGCGACGAGTTGGCCGTGCTCCAGCACGCGCAGCCGGCTGTTGTTCGTTACTTTGCCGACAATAACCGCATCGAGTCCCCATTTCTCAAAGACGCGCAGCACTTCCTGCTCGCGTCCGCTTTCAGCCACAAGCAGCATGCGCTCCTGGGACTCGCTGAGCATGATCTCGTAGGCGTTCATGCCGGTTTCGCGCTGCGGCACGCGGTCCAGTTCAATTTCAAGCCCGACGCCGCCACGAGCCCCCATCTCACAGGTGGAGCAGGTGAGGCCGGCAGCGCCCATGTCCTGTATGCCGACCACGGCTCCGGTCTGCATGGCTTCAAGGCAGGCTTCCAGCAGCAGCTTCTCCAGGAATGGATCGCCTACCTGAACGTTAGGCCGTTTTTGTTCTGAGCCTTCAGTGAATTCTTCGCTGGCCATGGTGGCGCCGTGGATTCCATCGCGCCCGGTCTTGGCCCCCACGTAGATCACTGGATTGCCTTCTCCAGCGGCTTTGGCGTAGAAGATCTGGTCCCGTCGGACGAGCCCCAGAGCAAAAGCATTTACGAGCGGGTTCTGCGAATAGCAGGGTTCGAATCTGGTTTCGCCGCCCAGGTTGGGCACGCCAAAGCAGTTGCCGTAAGACGCAATGCCGCTGACCACCCCTTCCAGAACAGAATGGTTTTTGTGGACCGTAGCCTGGTCGGTTTTACTGTCAGGAGAGATCGGCCCGAAGCGCAGAGAATCCATCACAGCCAGGGGGCGCGCGCCCATGGTAAAGATATCGCGCAGAATTCCGCCAACGCCCGTTGCAGCGCCCTGAAAGGGCTCAATGAAAGAGGGATGATTGTGCGATTCAATCTTGAAGGCGCAGGCCCATCCGTCGCCGATGTCGATAATGCCAGCGTTTTCTCCCGGTCCCTGCACCACCAGCTTGCTGCGCGTAGGCAGCCTCTTCAGGTGCACGCGCGACGACTTGTAAGAGCAGTGCTCACTCCACATCACGCTGAAGATGCCGAGCTCCGTCAGCGATGGCTCACGGCCCAGAGAAGCCTTGATTCGTTCATACTCTTCCGGGGTGATGCCGTGTTCTTTGATGACTTCAGGCGTAATCGCAGGGGGATTGGCATGCGTTGTAGGCATAGGCGACTATGTCTATTTTCGCATGCTGCCACGGAATCTGCTGGAGCCTATTTTGCGCTGAGCTCAAGGCGCCAAAGGAGCCCATGCAAGCTTTGATTTCAGAGATTGCAAGGCATCTGTAACATCCAGGTCAGAGGAGCCGGTCACAGTAAATAAGACAAGCATCCCTCTGGTTCGGGTCAGTTGAGCACTTTGGACGATATTGTGATCTTGGACGTGGAACTTGAACCGAAACGCTGCAAACTTGTGCTGGGCATCTCCCATGAGAACGGGCTCGGTTTCTTCTGCAAGATTCTCCACGCGAGCCAGTTGCTGCCGTGAAACCTGTTTGAATTTAGAGGCTACTTCATCGAGTTGTGAGGGCAAATCCGGCGGCACAGGCACCACCGATAGACTCACATTTCGCCCTCTGTTGTCTCCTATCCATAGGACGCGGTATGGAGAGGGGCGGCTGCTGGAATCAATGTAGAGCCGTCCGATGGCTTCGTCTCGCGCCATCCTGTCATCACTGAACGGCTGCCATTCCGGCGAAAACTTTAGGCGGAATTGAAGCAGGTCATTTACATACTCGCCGTCGCGCACGGTTCCCTTTTGCTCCGGCGTGAGTGCGGGCAGCCCGTCGTTGTCGGTGGCATGATGCCTTGCTGCGGCCTTGCGGGCGGCTGCCGCACGCTCCGCCAATGACATCTCCTGTGGCTGTGTGGAGGATGGCTGCGTTGCAGTATTTGGCTGCGGAGACTGCGACTGCAGTAGCAAAGCAAAGACCAAGGCCAAAAGTTGATTCATGGGCCCAAACTGTAGCAGATCAAACTTACGCGAGAGAATTACCAAAGAGGCACTCTGAGGTAATGCGGACTGCCCTTATAGGGACAAACTTTCTTTCGATTAGACTTAACGTGGAATGAAATCCATCATCATCGGCACGGCGGGGCACATTGATCACGGCAAGACATCCCTTGTGAAAGCCCTCACTGGGATCGATGCCGACCGCCTGGAAGAAGAGAAGCGTCGCGGCATCACCATTGATCTGGGCTTTGCCCACCTTGAGTTGAACGCTCCCAGCGGGGAGAAGCTCCGTCTTGCTTTCATTGATGTTCCCGGACATGAGCGCTTTGTTCGCAACATGCTGGCCGGCATCGGCGGAATTGATCTGGTCTTGCTGGTGATCGCTGCTGATGAGTCCATCAAGCCGCAGACACGCGAACATTTTGAGATATGCAGACTGCTTTCCATTCCCCGGGGAATTATCGTTATTACCAAAGCCGATCTGGTGGACGAGGACACCCTCAATGTGGTCAAACTCGAAGTGGAAGATTTTGTACGGGGCTCGTTTCTGGACGCCAACCGCTCGCCGATGGTGGCGGTCAGTGCAATAAGCGGCGGCGGACTTGATGACCTGAAGCGCGAGATCGCAAAAATGTCCGTCGACGTTCCGTCCCGCGATACGGAGGCCATTTTCCGGTTGCCCATTGACCGCGTCTTCGTCATGAAAGGTTTCGGCGCCGTGATCACCGGCACGCTGATTGCAGGAAAGGTGAAGAAAGAGGAAGAAGTTGAAATTTTTCCGGCGCGGCAGCGTGTTCGTGTGCGCGGCGTGCAGGTGCACGGCGCTGCAACGGACCAGGCTACGGCCGGACAGCGTACAGCGCTGAATCTGGCAGGCGTGCCGGTGGAAAAGCTCGCTCGTGGCATGACGCTGGTTCCTCCCGGCCTGCTTCAGGCTACCCAGAAGATTGACGTCCAACTGGCCTTGCTCAAAGATGCCAAGCCGCTAAAGAACCGTGCCCGTGTTCATCTACATGCATTTGCGTCTGAAACCATTGCAGAAATGGCGCTCTATCAGGGGAATGAGATTAAACCCGGCAGTACCGCTTTCGCACAACTTCGGACAGAAGACCCACTGCTGCTTTTGCCGGGAGATCGCGCCATCCTGCGCCAGTTCTCGCCTGTGATCACCATCGGCGGTGCATTGGTGCTTGATGCCTTCCCAACGCTTCGCCAGAAACGAGAGGCGCGGGTTCGATTCCTGGAATCGCTAGCTACAAGTTCGCGGGAAGATGTACTGCTCGCCCGCATCATGCGCCGTGAGAAAGATGGGCTGGCACTTACTGGAATGGTTTGTGAAACCGGATGGAAGCCCTCACTGCTGCAGCCGCTGATCAGCTCTTTGGTCCAGCAAGGCAAGATTCTTCAGGCGGGTGACTTTTACATCTCGGCAGAAGCGTTTGCCAGAGTACGGGGACAAATAATTACGGTTCTGGAGGCTTTTCACAAGGCGAATCCGCTGGTGGCGGGAATCAGCAAAGAAGAGCTGCGAACCAAGCTGGCCTTGCAGCAAGAGATCGTGGAAGCACTCTTTGCCCAACTTGTGCGCGAAAAGAAGGTTGAGGTCTCGGGCGAGCAGGTTCGGCTGGCGGGCCGTGGCGTGGAATTGAAAGACGAAGAAGCGCGAGCAAAAGAGCAGATTGAGAAGGCATTTGCCTCTTCAGGGCTCAAGGTTCCGCTGATGAAAGAAGTCCTGGCTGCGCTGCCTGTCGATAAGGCACGGGCGCAGAAGTTGGTGACGCTTCTGCTGCGGGATCGCGTACTGGTCAAGTTGGCGGATGACCTGGTGTTCCATCAGAGCGCCCTTCAGGAGTTGCGTCGCATACTGGCTGCATACAAGAACACATCTCCCAAAATCGATGTGGGCAAATTCAAAGACTTGACTGGCGTCTCGCGCAAATACGCAATTCCTCTGCTCGAATACCTTGACCGCGAGAGGGTCACCCGCCGCGTGGGCGACGAAAGAGTAATCCTGTAGTCCCGGCCTGAAGACTGCATCCGCTCCACCTAGAATGCCAGCAAAGGAGAACTCTCCCGGGAGCGAGGAGTGGTTTCAACTTGTGCGGCCATGGCCAGTTCCGGCTCTTGCAGGGTGCGCAGTGCCATGGCGAGCTTTTTTTGAGTGGCCGGCGACATCTTCTGGAAATCAATCTGCATTCCAGCGGGCAGGTTACTTGCGCGGACCGAGCCTGGGACTTCAACCACGAAGCCCTCGAAATTCAAAAGCACGTAAGCCTCGGTGCTTACCGGCAGAACTGTGGGCGTTTGCAGGTACACACCTGTTTCACAAATTTCAGCAATATGGCCGTAGATGGCATGGCTGTAGCCCGGAGCACGGACTGAGGCGCCGCCTTTGAATTTCTGCTGAATCGCTTGAACGGGGTGTGCCGGAGAGCTTGCGTGCAGAGTTTTGACCAGCGGAAGTCCGCTGCGCAGGTGCTGTGGCTCACAACGGATGTCGGGTTCGTCTTTGGGGAAGTCTGCCCCCCATATGCTTTTTGCACCGGGAACCAGCCGTACCCCGGCCTGACCCGCCAGAAGTCCGCCTGGAGCTCCTACCCAGAACACCTGAAATTTGGCGCGCGAGACGCCGCGCTGAATCTCTATGATCTCGCCGGGTTCAATAGGAATGTGAATGGCGCCCAGCCGCGCGGAATTCTCCGTTGCATCCAGCGTGTGTGCCACCTGCCGCTGAGTTCCATGGTTGCGGAAAACGGTGACCGGAAGCACCGCCTTTGTACGTAATACCCGTCTTGCAGACATCTACTTCTCTCCTCATCCGCCTGAGCCTGGGGAGCTCATGTGGTAGGGGCCCTGTTTGCAACCAAAGTACACTGTCCTTTAAGGCGCCGGAAGATGACTAAAGTAACGTTACCTTGATCGAATGAGGGGTAGGTGAAGCGTCAGCCCGCAGCAGTGGCCCGTGACCTCTGCATTCCTTTGAGAGTCAAAGGCCATTTGCCGCGCGCATAGGCGAGCAGGAGCATGGCAATGGATATGCCCAGCAAGCCCAGAGAGGCGCCGGTTACGGTCATTCCGCGGCGGGGCAAGATGTGCAGCCTACCATAGACGAATTCAATATGTACCCAGTACACCAGCAGGGAGTGGCGGCCCATCAGCACCAAAGCTTTGCTCTTACTGAAGAGCGAAGGTACATGGCATCGAAGATCAGAAAGCGCAAGTATGAGGAGAAGGACTCCGGTGCGAATGAGGAAAAACCCGGAGCTGGTATGCCAGAAATCGTACATGGCTGCGGGAAAGATCGAGAAGGACAGATGATCAAAGGCATAGCCGAGCGCGGCGAGCAGAACGCCGGATGCGGCGATAAGCGGAATGCGACGACTCTGCAGGCTTTTTGCTGTTTGGGTTTGCAGGATGCAGGCGACGACCACGCCGGCAAAAGCAAACGCGCTCCAGGGAAAGATGGGAAACAACCAGGGCAACGGTTTTCCTTGATTGTGAACTCCATTCAAATACGAGGCGATGAACCAGGGCAGCCGGGTGAATGTGTGCGTCCACACCAGAGGTGAGAGGATAATGATGGCCGCGCATGCCGCCATGGCGTTCAAAGCCAGGCGCGTCCAGGTCTTCGAGACGTGGAGCAGAAGGCTGACCAGCACCAGAGAAATGCCGATGCAATTGAGGACATCCACGCGCAGCAGATCTGTCCACGGAGCCCAGGGAAAAGCGATGAGATATTCCTGCAGGCGAAACAGCAACCCCAGTCCCCAGATCTCAAAGCCGCGCCTCATCAGCCGGGCGGCAGCCGTGTGAGGCAGGCCTCCAGCGCTTATTTTCTTTGCCATCAAGACAGCAGAAATACCGGTGAGGAAGAGAAACAGCGGAGCCGGCAGTGAGCCCACAAGCTGTGACCACATGAAGAATTTGCCTGAGCGTGCCGCGGGAGCAAGCCAGGCATCATAGCAGTGAGTCTGAAACATGAGGACGCAGGCCAGCCCTCGCATCCAGTCGAAGGTTTCCAGGCGTTGTGGCTTTGCTGCCGGGAATGTAGCGGCGTCGAGCGCGCCTGCGGCCAAGGTCCACCTCAAAAGGTTGCAAGCATGATACGACACCTGCCGCGGAGGGCTCGCCGTTATATTCTGATTTGGATATGCCAGAGAGTTCAGTCATCAGGAAAGCAGTCATTAGTGACCGCGCCGCTGCGCGCTTGCGCAATGGACACGTGTGGGTCTATGCATCTGACGTGCTGAATGACGGCGGCGCCGGAGCCGGAGCGCTGGTGCACGTAGTCAACGCAAAAGGCAAGTTGCTGGGCTCCGCGGGCCATAGTTCAGCTTCGCAGATCAAGCTTCGGCTGGTCTCCAAAGAAGCACTGAATACCGAAGATGACCTGATCAATCTGGTAAGAGAGCGGCTGCGCGAGGCGGTGAATTACCGCAAACAGGTCGTCAGTGATACGGATGCCTATCGTCTGGTATTCAGTGAAGGTGACCGGCTGCCCGGACTCATTATCGACCAGTACAACGATATTCTGACTTTTCAAGTCCTCACCCAGGCATGGGACCGCCCGCAGCGGCGCGATGCCATTGTCTCCACGGTCAGAGGACTTACGGGATCAGAGCACGTTGTGGAACGTGTGGACGAACGAATCCGCGAGCTTGAGCAGCTTCCGCAAGTTGAGTCGCAGATTATCGTCGGCAACAAAAGTTCGACTACTTTCACCATGAACGGCATCCGGTTTCTCTACGAGGCTCAGAGTGGACAAAAGACGGGAGCATTTCTGGACCAGCGCGAAAATTACGCAGCCGCAGCCCAGTTTGCTCGAGGCGAAGCCCTGGATGTGTGCAGCTATCAAGGCGGATTCGCGCAGCATCTGGCACGGGTCTGTGAGCATGTAACGGCGCTCGACATTTCGCGCGAGGCGCTGGAGGTGGCCGAGCAGAATGAAAAGCTGAATTCCGGGCAGCTCAGGAATGAGGTTGAGTGGATTGAAGCCAACGCCTTCGATCTGCTGCGGGACTACGCAGACGCGGGCCGACAATATGACATGATTGTGCTCGACCCGCCGGCCTTTGCCAAATCAAAGAAGAATCTGGCGCCGGCGATGCGAGGCTACAAGGAGCTGAACCTGCGGGCGATGAAGATGGTCCGTCCTGGCGGCTTCCTGGTGACCTGCTCCTGCTCTTTTGCAGTGAGTGAAGAAGATTTCCTTGGGGTCTTGAATGAAGCAGCGCAGGACGCGCATCGGGCGGTCAAAGTGGTAGAGAAGCGTACCCAGGCAAAGGACCATCCCATTCTGCTGGGCGTGCCGGAAACCTACTACCTCAAGTGCATCATTCTGGCCGTCGCTTGAGCTGCGTCAGCTTTGCGCGCGACGGCTTTCCGCATT
>DATFDA010000093.1:0-4742 GCA_035252525.1 Candidatus Angelobacter sp.
ATTCACAACCACTTAGCCTGGTTTCCCCAGAGCATTGAACAGGTGCTGGGAGTGATATTTGCTCCCATTGCCTGGCTCATTGGCGTGCCCTACAGGGACATCACGGCTGTGGGAAATCTCCTGGGCTCGCGCATGGTGATCAACGAACTTTATGCTTACACGCTGCTGGGCGCGCAAAAAGCAGCTCTTGATCCAAGGTCGTTCACCATTGCCACGTTCGCTCTCTGCGGATTTGCCAATTTCAGTTCCATTGGAATCCAGATTGGCGGCATCGGCGCGCTCGCGCCCAATAAGCGCGATGAGTTGGCCAAGCTCGGCTTTCGTGCCATGCTGGCCGGAACCATGGCCAATTTAATGTCAGCCGCTATTGTCGGCCTGCTGATGCGGAGCTAGTTCTTATGAGTTCCACGGGCACCGTTCTGCATGGGGCACATGGGGAGTCAGGCTGCATTTGCCGGCTTCATTTCGTGGGCCGGGGGCTGCTTAAACGTAAGAAGCAGATTTGCTGCAAATACGATGACGGCACTCAATTCGCAAATAGCCGACCACGGAAGAAGGTTCCAGGCGGATGGCCAGTAGCGCTCATAAGCAAGTATTTCGCTGCTCACGCGTAAGGCACAGCCAACATTCAGCAGCATGAGGCAGGCGAGCATCAGACGGGGGCTGTAGAGAACTCTCATACCGGCAAAAGCAGGCAGGATTCGCTGGCCGATGGCAAACACCATGGTCGCAATAAAGCCCACGGTCAAGCCGTGACGCGATGCACCAATCCAGCCGTTCGCACGATCCAGATATGCGGCACAAATCCCCAACAAGGTGGCAACTACAAGCCAGCCGTAAGCCACTCGCACAAACGCAGGAAATGAGGGATGGACTCCGGTGGTCTTGGGTGCACGTTCTGCAGGCGCAAAAAGATGGAACGCGTTCACTGAGAGCATCGCCGCAGTGGCAAAAAGCCACGGCGTCATGTGGAACAGACCCGCCTGAGCAAGTATCACTCCTGTGATGCTCAGCAACAAAGCGAGCTTCAGTTTGCGCTCCGCCACGGGCTTGAGCCCGAGAAATACCGGCAACCAGCGCGCGCTGAAGCCCCAGACCGTCGGCACGATGAAGGCATACGCCAACATTGCAAGAAAACGATTGTCAAATGAAACAGGGAAGGCAGGAGTGTTGCTTCCGCCGCTGACGTAGAGCGCAGCCCCCAGATTCATCAACAATCCGGCTGCAAACCCTGCTGTACCCACAAAAACGGCGATGATCCAGACCGGCAGCCGCTTCTCCTGGGTCTGGGGCGATGCCGGATGGTGTTTAACAGTTATAAAGAAGATGGCAAATGCGGTGAGCTCAAAAATGCCTGAAAGCGGCAGTAACGTGCGCCAGTGCCACTGATATACCTCCGAGCCCCAGCGCAGAAGAACTCCGGAAATCCAAAGCGCCCAGGCAGCCCACCCGCGAGCAGCAGCATTGGCGCTGCGGCGAGTCATCTTGGGGATGGAATAAAAGCCAATACCCAGAATAAAGGTGCCGATCCAGCCGAAGATCTGAGCATGGCCATGGGCCTGAATCCAGGAGCGCGGGATTGACGCGCCGTGATGGCCGCTGATGGAGATCAGATTCCAGACACCCAGGAAGGTCCCGGGCAAAAGCATGAAGAACAGTCCTGCTATAGCGTAAGCCATCATTAGTCGCTGGGCGCTGCGTTCACGGGCCTGCAGCAGAATTGCGGGAGTCTTTGGCGCTGTGAGTTCTTCAATGGCAAGCAGGTGTTTCATTCAGATCACCGTTCAGCCGTTTATAACGTTTACCAACAAATTTGATGATATGGGCGGGGCAGATTGAGCAATATGACTGTTGTCACAGCTCGTAAAGGGCCATCGCGCACCAGCGCATGGTGGAGAACATTGGGGGCCTCTTGCGCCGCGTTACGCCATCGTGAGGAGCGGGAAGTTATTTTCCTGAAGGGCAACTTACGAAAACTCACTGGATTCTAGATACTGTGTATACCTTGCTAGCGCAAACCGATATTTGCCGCGAAGTTCCATGAAAACTGAGCGCAACTCCTGAAAGAGGCGTCAATGTCCGCTGAACCGGCTCTTTCCAACCGGCAGACCGGCAGATTTGCCAAGACGATAGGCAAATCAAAGATAGATGTGCAACGAGGCGAGACGCTGATCTTCACGGACTTCAAGGGACTTCTCCTCCGAACTCATCGGTCAGAATTGCACCGGCGCTGTGACTATTCTCGATCCCACATTTCATTCCAAGTTTCAACCGCCTTCAGGTCCGCCCTGTTGTGCAAGAACAAGAAAGAGAGGCACGCATGCGTTTAATAAGCCTCCCCTGGCTCAAGCCGGAACAACCAATCCCGCTGGATGTTCACGTGATATGGCTGCCTGACGGGATGAGTTGCGATGGAGATACCATATCTGTCACCGCCGCCGAACAGCCGGCTATTGAAGACCTGATCCTCGGCAATATTCCGGGCATTCCCAAGGTTGTGTTGCATAACCGTGTCCTCGCCTACGAGAACGGCGGCAACGATTTCATGGAATGGCTTTACAAGGCTGAGAAGGGCAAGCTTGACCCGTTTGTGCTGGTGATTGAAGGCTCAATTGCGAATGAAAAAATGAAAAAGGAAGGCTACTGGACGGGGATAGGCAATGGTCCGGACGGCCAGCCAATCACGTTGATGGAGTGGATTGACCGTCTTGCGCCTAAAGCTTTTGCCGTCCTGGCTGCCGGGACGTGCGCTACGTATGGCGGGATACACGCGATGGCTGGGAATCCTACGGGCGCGATGGGACTGGCGGATTATCTGGGCTGGAAATGGAAATCCTGGGCCGGTATCCCGATCATCAATGTGCCCGGATGCCCAGTGCAGCCTGACAACATGACGGAAACCCTGCTCTACCTTCTCTACCAGGCGGCGCAGATGGCTCCGATGATTCCTCTGGATGAGAAGCTGCGGCCAACCTGGCTGTTTGGCAAGACCGTGCATGAAGGTTGTGACCGTGCCGGCTACTACGAACAGGGAGATTTTGCTCACGAATACGGCTCCCAGAAGTGCCTGGTGAAAATCGGCTGCTGGGGCCCGGTGGTCAACTGCAATGTAACCAAACGCGGCTGGATGCGCGGCATCGGAGGCTGCCCCAATGTTGGCGGAATCTGCATTGCGTGCACGATGCCCGGCTTCCCAGACA
Source organism: Candidatus Angelobacter sp. (assembly GCA_035252525.1). Classification (GTDB taxonomy): domain Bacteria; phylum Acidobacteriota; class Terriglobia; order Terriglobales; family Acidobacteriaceae; genus Angelobacter. The sequence continues at coordinate 3,201 of DATFDA010000093.1, forward strand.
AAGTGATGCCGTTCATGGACGAACCGCCGGGAGCGCGGCTGTCTTCGGTTGCGGTAGAGACCTACGGAGCGGTCATTCGGACCCTGCGCGGAATCACTAATTCCGGGATCAACAAAGAGCCCAAGTGGCGTTACAAGGGAACGAATCTGGCAACGGGGTACGAGCCGACCACGTACAGAAATGGCAGGGGGGCACGATAATGACCACGATTACGAAAGAAGAAAGAAAGCCTCAGACCGGCAAACGCAGCCTGGTGGAGATGAACTGGGACCCTATTACCCGGATCGTGGGCAGCCTGGGCATTTACACCAAGATTGATTTTGAGAACCGGGAGGTGGCCGAGTGCTATAGCACGTCTTCCATGTTTCGCGGATATAGCGTGTTCATGAAAAACAAGGACCCGCGCGACGCGCCCTTTATCACCAGCCGCATCTGCGGGATCTGCGGCGATAACCACGCCACCTGCGCTGTCTATGCACAGAACATGGCTTGCGGCATGAAGACTCCCGAGACCGGGGAATGGATCATCAATCTGGGTGAAGCAGCCGAGTACATGTTTGACCACAACATCTTCCAGGACAACCTCGTCGGCGTGGATTTCTGCGAGCAGATGGTGAAGGAGACCAACCCCAGCGTGTGGGCCAAAGCGCAGAGGACCGAATCGCCCAATGCCGGCAAGCACGGCTATCGGACGATCGCCGATATCATGACCGCCCTCAATCCTTTCACCGGCAGCTTTTACAAAAAAGCACTGCAAATGAGCCGGCTTACGCGGGAGATGTTCTGCCTGATGGAAGGCCGCCATGTGCATCCTTCCACGCTGTATCCAGGGGGGACCGGCACCGTCGCCACCATCCAGCTTTTCACCGATTACATGGTTCGGTTGATGAAGTACATCGATTTTATGAAGGCGTGCGTGCCGCTGCACGATGACTTGTTCAACTTCTTTTACCAGGCGCTGCCCGGGTATGAAAAAGTGGGCCAGCGGCGCGTGCTGCTCGGCTGTTGGGGCTCATGGCAGAATCCCGATGAGTGCGATTACACGTACAAGAAAATGTCGAGTTGGGGCAAAGAGATGTACGTCACTCCGGGAGTGATTGTGGATGGCGAACTGGTGACGAATGACCTGGTTGAGATCAACCTTGGTCTCCGGATCCTGCTTGGCAGTTCCTATTACGAGGACTGGGAGGACAAAGAACTATTCGTAAAAAAGGACCCCTTGGGCAATCCGGTGGACAAGCGTCATCCGTGGAACCAGACAACCACTCCTTTGCCGCAGAAACGTGATTTTCAGGGAAATTACTCATGGGTGATGTCGCCGCGCTGGTACCACGAAAAAACCGGCGAGCATCTGGCGCTGGATACCGGAGGCGGGCCGATTGCCCGGTTGTGGGCAACAGCCCTGAGCGGCCGTGTCGATATTGGTTACGTTAAAGCCCAAAAAGGCCGGGGAGTAACCATTACCCTGCCGAAAACTGCCGAACTGCCGGAAGTGGAACTTGAATGGCGGATTCCAAAATGGAGTAATGCTATTGAGCGGGA
>DATFDA010000094.1:0-3395 GCA_035252525.1 Candidatus Angelobacter sp.
CCGTGTCTCCGTGTCTCCGTGCCTCCGTGGTGGATTTGGACTTACTTCTTCGATGTAGCTACACGCACCATCGCCGGACGCAACAGCCGCTCCTTGATCTTGTATCCCGGTTGCAGCTCTTCCAGCACGTGATGATCAGGCACTTCAGTGCTCTCCACCATCTCAATGGCCTCATGCACCCGGGGGTCAAACGGCTGGCCTTTCGCGGCAACACGCTGCACGTTCATCTTCTGCAACGCGTCTTCAAGCTGCTTGCGCATCAGCTCCATGCCTTTGCGCAGGTCTTCCGGATTCACCTCAGCGTTTTTGAGCGCCAGCTCAAAGCTGTCCACTACCGGGAGCAAGCCCCTGGCTGAATCGGCCACAGCATAGTCGCGGTAGTCGGCATTCTCTTTGGCTGCGCGCTTGCGGGAGTTATCGAACTCCGCCTGAAGGCGGGCCAAGCGGTCCAGCAGGTTATCGCGTTCGGAGCGCAGCTTGCGCAGCTCAGCCTGCATAGCAGGTTCGGCCGGAGCCGCCTCTGCGGTCATGTTTGCAGACTGCTGCTTCTCCTGAAATCCGTCCGCCGGATCGGCTGCCGGCAGTTCGTGCTCCAGATTTTCCTTCTGTTCTTCAACGTGGACATCAGTCTGTCCGTTGGACTTACTCATTGCAACACCTGGTCTTTTGATTGGGATCTTCTTCACGCGTTCTCATTCAGCAGCTTGTCAAAGAGCTGCGCGATGTAAGAGACAGCGGTAATCGTGTGCTGGTAATCCATGCGCGTGGGCCCGATGACAGCCAGCGAGCCCCGCATCTCTTCACCAACTCGGGCGGGCGCTCCAATCAGCACCAGATTCCTCATCTCCGGCATGGCTTCCTCCAGACCAATCACCACTCTCACCGCCTCCTGCCTGGTATCCAAATAGGCTGAAAGCAGCTCTGCCACTCTTTGCTTCTCCTCCAGCGTCTTTAACAACTCGCGCAGGCGCTCATGGTCTTCTTCCTTGACCACCAGATTGGAAACGCCATCTACAAATATGTTTTTGGCCGGCTCGCTGGTGGCCAGCGCCCCGCTCTCATACAGTTCTTTCAGGCTTTGCATCAGCCGGTCATACTCGCTGCGCTCATGCTCAATGCGCCGCCCAATTTCCGCCTTTACCTTGTCCACCGTCCATCCCCGGAAATTCGCGTTGATGTAGTTGGACGCCGTGTCCAGGTCGGTTTGCTCCAGATCTCGTTGCAGCCGCATCATCCGGTCATGCACTACGCCGGACTTGGTGACCACCACGGCAAGAACCTTGTTTGGCCCCTGCCGGGAAAAATGCACATGTTCCAGGGCATTCTGAGGACCGGCACTGGCAATGGCCACGCCTACGCCGCTGGAAACCAGCGACAACACGTGCGAAGTCCTCTCTAAAAATTGTTGGATGTCTACAGTCCCCTGTAAGGTCTCAGAAATCAGGCTCTGGTCAGCAGGAGAGAGCAGAGCTTTCCCGGAAATTTGATCCACATAATAACGGTATGCCTGCGCCGTGGGCACCCGGCCCGCCGATGTGTGCGGCTGCTCCAGGAACCCGGCGTCCACCAGGTCTGCCATCACATTGCGAATGGTCGCCGGGCTGAGTCCATCCTTATTCTGTCGCGAAAGAGTGCGCGAGCCTACGGGCTCACCTGAGGAAATATAAGTCTCAATAATGGCAGTAAGAATCTCCCGCTCTCGCGGGCCGATTTGTCCCTGATTTGGCATATACAACTAAGCCTTTTGTTTCCAACTATTTATATCAGCATTGGAGACAACTCGACAGTTCTCATTGTAAAAATTTTAGTGAGTTGTTGTCAAGATAGCACTTGAAGATGGAGAGTGCTAATTTGAAAACAGATGTGAAAGCTAGTGCTGGACTCTTAAGGGCGAGCTCGGCTTTTCCGTCCAGCCGATCACCTTGTCGCCAGAAAACTCGATTCTTGAGTCGCCGTAGTACCAATACGTGCTCTTCCCAATGCTGAGCTGACCATCTTTCTGGAGAGCAGCGTTATTGGCCCAATAAACGTCATTCACTGAAACGGGCGTACCCTGGATGGCGAGCACCTCAGCAGAGCTGGATCCTTTGCGAACCACAGCCTGGGCGCCCACATGAGGCAGGTTAATGGCTTTCAGGGGGAACTGAACAGTGCTTGTCCAGCGCTCCACCATTGGCCCACGGAAGTAAACTCGTGATGTCCCATACCGCCATTCATGCTCGCTGGACCACTGCGGCATACCCTGGATGCGGTAAACATCGGCTTTGGTGGAACCAATAAAAAAGTATGGCAGAGGCGAAGGTATTGACCGCGTTAGCGAACCGTCTGGAGGCTGCGCGGCAAACACGGTCATGGCTGCCGGATCAACAGCACTGATATTGGCCGTCTTCACATTTTTCGGCGGGGCAGGATCGTAGGTTCCCCAGCCGGTACCCCACTGCGCCACATTCGCGATAAGAATTATGGCGATAATCCATGCAAACTTGATGCCGCGAGAGTTCCCTACAGGCCGGTACTGATAATCCCCTTCGTAAGGATCAACAATGGGCGGCTCATAATAGGCGCGGCGGCGGTATGCATACCACTCTTCAGTAGCGCCTCGTGAGTAGCCGCTGGGCCAGGCGTAGCCGTCACCATGATTGGGCAGAGGCTGGCCCGGCTTATATTCCCGCAGAAAACTGTACGCTTCGTTGATTTCCTTCAGCTTGTCCTGAGCAATGGTTTGAGAGCGGGGATTCTGCGCAAACTGGTCAGGGTGCCACAGCTTTACCATGCGCAGGTAGGCGCGACGCACCTCTTTTTGGGAGGCCCCGGGCGCGAGCCCTAACGCGCGGTAGTACTCCTGAACACTCTTGCGCACACGCATTGGCTACCTCTGTGGCTTTTTGAGCCTTGAAGCCAAAGGGATCTTTCTTTCATTATCCCACGATTCCCGGTCCACGCATGTCAAAGAAAAACACTGAACGTCACGAAAGGGAGTAGCGCAAAGGAAATTTCGAATGGCTTGAAAGCCAAAGGCCAGGAGCCAACGGCTGTCTTATTGCACCTGGATTACGTCACCCGGTGCCGCGCTCTTTTTCACCTCTTCCACCCTCGTCAGCACCTGCCGGGCGAAATCAAAGAGCGACTTGGCGTGAGGAGAGGATTCGCCCTCGAGAACTGCCGGCTTCCCAGTGTCCCCGCCTTTACGGATATCGGGATCGAGCGCAATCGATCCGAGGAATGGTACCCCGAACTGCTGGGCAGTTTTGGCCACTCCACCTTTGGAAAAAATATCGATCTCCTGATGGCAGTGCGGACAGACAAAGTGGCTCATGTTTTCCACCATGCCCAGAATGTCAACGCGAGCCGTGCGGAACATCTCAATGGCCTTGCGGCCGTCCTGCAAAGAAACG
>DATFDA010000095.1:0-8251 GCA_035252525.1 Candidatus Angelobacter sp.
CGGCGGTAAGTCTCCAAGGTCCCTTCAACGGGGTGGTGAATTATGGCGAGTCTCTTCGATGTGCTGTTTGGGTGTCATCACAAGAACTTTAGCTTTCCGATTACCAAAAAGCCGGGGCAGAGGCTTTCCCCGGTGGCTTCCGTGACTGGAACTTATGTGGCGTGTCTCGACTGCGGGAAAGAATTTGCTTATGACTGGCATGAGATGAAGGTTTTGACCTCAATGCCCAAGGAATTCAATGGGGTTGCCGCGGCCGCCACAGCCGAGTCATACGGAAAGTCTGCGTAAATAGGCAGGCTGAGGTAACACCGAACGATTTACGTCCGGGTCCGGGGATGATCTGCCTGCAAGTGTTTTCGTGACCCGCAAAATCTCTTCGCAATAGCACGCCGCTCTTAGGCCGGTCTCCTCGGGTCCGCGCACTGGAGCGGCATTTGAATTTTTGATCCTTCCCTCGCTTCCTGTTCATTACCTGAGGTTCCGCTCTACACCTGCGCCAACAAGACAAGAAAAGGCGGCCCGCAGGCCGCCAAATCCCTTTGTATGGAACTAGTTTAGTTATTATCGCGCCGATGCAAAGTCGGGCGATCGTCATCTTTTTTGTCGCCATTCTTTGAACCATTGTCATTGGCCGTGCGCCGCAGCGTCGGTTTGTTCGGGTTATTCTGATCGTCAACCTTGTGGCGATTCTCAATGGCCGCCAGCCGGGCCTTTACATCGTTGAATTCAGAGGTGGTCTCAATGTACTGGTCACGAGGAGGCAGAATGGTTGCAATCTCCTCCTGCGTTTTCTCGATGCGATCCGGTGTTTGCGGGTGGGTAGAAAATGCCTTGGCCAGCGAGCCCGGCTTCTTTTTCTCCTGCGCCTGCACCTTCTCAAAGAAGTTCACAAACTCATTCGGATCGTAGCCCGCCTTGTACATGTACTGCACGCCAAAGAAATCCGCTTCCGCTTCAAAGCCGCGGGAGAACTTCAGGAAAGTCATCGGCAATCCGATGCCCGCAACCTGGCGGGCTGCATAACCGATTCCGCCGCCCACAAAAATCAGCGGGATGGACATGATATTGGCGATGTCTGCGCGCGTCTGACCGCGCGTCCCGTGGCGCAGAGCCACGTGTGCAATCTCGTGCGCCATCACGCCAGCAAGTTCAGCTTCATCATCAGCCGCCATGATCAAGCCTGAATTCACATAGAAAAAACCACCGGGCAGAGCCATGGCGTTAATTTCGTCAGAATCCACCACCTTGATGGTGAACGGCACTTTGGCATCCGAGTTCCGCACCAGGTTCTGCCCCACGCGGTTCACATACTCGGTAACCACCGGATCGGTGATGAACTTCATGCTCTGCTCAATCTGCTGGGCGTAAGTTTTGCCGATTTTAATGTCCGTCTCGGTCGAATACCAATCCAACCCGCCCACGTGCCGGTTCCCAATGGCATCCACGTCATCCTTACTGCCATCGTGCTTATACTTTTTGTCCTTTTTCTCTTTCTTGTCTTTATCTTTGTCTTTGGAATCTTTTGCCTGGTCCTGGTCGCTCTGGTCGGTGGCAGTCTGGTCTTGCGCCACGGGCTGAGTCTGGTCGCTCACAGGCTGCTGTGCCTGGGGCTGACTCGCAGGCTGCTGTACCTGAGTCTGAGACGACGTTTGACTTGGTTGTTTGTCGTCTTGCGCGACTGCAACAGAGAGGCTCAGCAGGCCCATAATGGAGGCTAACAGCAAAGCACGGAATTTCATTGGCACACTCCTGCCGAAACGATCCAGTGGCGGTGATTGGTTACCTTCATTATACCGCTGGACCATGACGTCGCTCTTCCTTTTGGATTTTCTCCGTGATGGCTTTGATGCGGAACATTATTTGCGTGGTTATCCAGCAGCGATTATGGAAGGCGGTAAAGTTCTGTAAAGTCAAGACTTGCGTGACGCTTCAGGCTCGATTCGTGACCAGGCGCACAATTTCCACCCGCTTGGCCCGCCACTCTCCTTTGGAATCCTGCTCGGCGTAGACGCGCACTTCCTGTCCGACTTCAATACATTCCATGTGGCACCTGTGCTGTTGGCTGGCTGGAACCTCTTCCCCGAACACAATCGCCGCATGAGCCACTTCCACCCGGCGCAGGCTGTGGTTCCTGCCTTGAACATAAATCCAACCCGGTTTGAGGCGCGCCACATACGGCGGGTCCACCACCCTGCCCTGAAACATGCCTTCCACTGCCAGCAACGGCGCGCAGGAGAGCAGCACAGTGACAAGCACTACCCTGGCCCAGCCGCTCTTCATAGACAGTCTGATGCCTTGTGTCTGGGTGGTGTTCTCCTCAATCGTAATATTCAAGGCCCAGATGGGTGATTAAATGCTCGCCGCGCAGATGGCGCAGCGTGTTCTTAAGCTTCATCGATTGGATGAACAGATCATGTTCCGGATACAAGCCCGGAACCGTCATGGGCGATTTGAGATAGAAACTCAGCCATTCCTGAATGCCGATGCCGCGCAGTTGCTCGCTGCGCTGAGCAAGATCAAGGAACAGGACAAGATCCAACGCGATTGGCGCCGCCAGAATTGAATCTCGGCACAGGAAATCAATTTTGATCTGCATCGGATAGCCCAGCCAGCCGAAAATGTCGATATTGTCCCAGCCCTCTTTATTGTCGCCGCGCGGCGGGTAATAGTTGATCCGGACCTTGTGGTAAAAGTCCTTATAAAGCTGCGGATACAGTGACGGCTGGAGGATCTGTTCCAGCACTGAGAGTTTGGACTCTTCTTTGGTCTTGAAAGAACCGGGATCATCCAGCACTTCGCCGTCGCGATTGCCGAGAATATTGGTTGAAAACCATCCATTCAGCCCCAGCATGCGCGCCTTGAATCCGGGCGCAAGAATGGTCTTCATCAGAGTTTGCCCGGTTTTGAAATCTTTGCCGGCGATGGGCGCGTTGTTCTTGCGCGAGAGCTCCATCATGGCGGGTATATCCACCGTCAGGTTGGGAGCGCCATTCGCAAACGGAACACCTTCAGAAAGAGCCGCATAGGCGTAGATCATGGAAGGGGCGATGTTCTCGTCATTTTTCTCCAGCCCCTTCTCAAATGCCTTTACTGATGAATGCACCTCGCCGCGCTCCAGAAAGATCTCCGTGGAGCCGCACCAGATCATAACCAGGCGGTCGGCGCCGGCTTTCTTCTTGAAGTCCTTGATGTCGTCGCGCAACTGCTCGGCAAGGTCCATCTTGTTCTTGCCCTTTTTCACGTGCTTGCCATCAAGCTTTTTGACGTAATTGCGATCAAACACCGCTTTGCGCGGCTGGATGGACTTCAGAAAAGGTTTTATCTGGTTGAGCAGGTCCTTTTCCAGCACTGCAGCATGCATAGCAGATTCGTACGCATCTTCCTCGAAGATGTCCCAGCCGGTAAACACCAGATCGTTGAGGTTTGCGAGAGGGACAAATTCCTTGATTTTGGGCGAGCGTGCATCAGTGCGCTTTCCCAGGCGGATCGTTCCCATCTGCGTGAGTGATCCAATGGGCTCGGCAATGCCCTTTCGCACTGCTTCCACGCCGGCCATGAACGTGGTGGCCACCGCTCCCATACCAGGAATCATGATTCCTAATTTGCCGCGCGCCGGCGCGATTTCCGATCCTTGTGCTTTTGCTGACTTTTCAGAGGACGACTTTGCCATTTGAGTTGAAATCCATCCTGAACGAAAAATATGAGGTGCTGCACTGAGCTGTTTGCGGCTTCAGCGCTCTACGACGGACCTTGATGTGAGTGCAAACTCACTATCTTCTCGCATCGTCGCATCGTTTGTAAACCTGAGATTAAGCCGTGGCAGTCATCCTGTTCTTCCAATGCGAGCGCACAAACCAAAACACGGCTGCCAGCAACAACAGGATGATCACAGCATCCATCCGGTGCAGCCATTGCTTCAGGCGTGGATCCTTGTCCCACTGCTCGCCCAGCTTCATACCAATCCAAGCCAGAACAAAGCACCACGGCAACGATCCCGCAAAGGTGTACAGATGAAATCGCAAACGCGGCATGCGCGCCACGCCCGCAGGCAGGGCAATGAACGTTCTGACTACCGGCAGCAAGCGGGCAATGAACACCGCCGCTGACCCGAACTTCAAAAAGAAGCGGTCCGCCATATCCAGATCGTGACGGCTGATCCAGAGATACCGCCCATATTTTTCCACCAGCGGACGCCCACCGTAGCAGCCAATCTCGTATGCAATCACTGAGCCCACATTGCACCCAATTGCCCCGGCAATGGCGACCAGGTACAGCGATAGCAATGACGTGTTGTGAGTGGTGGCAACAGCCGGGACGGCGAGCGCTCCTGCAAACGGCATGATGATTTCCGAAGGCAGCGGGATACACGCCGACTCAATGGCCATGAGTATGATCACGCCGAGATATCCGGTCCGGGAGATCACGCCGATGATGATCGCGGCCAGGACAGCAACAATTTTTTCCGTCATTCGCTGGAGGCGCTTTCCGCTTTAGAACTCCTGTGAGTCCTGGGTAAAGGTGTAGCCGGGCAGGGTCATGCCGTCATCTTGCCTTGAGACCTTGATGCGAATGCTTTCAGCCTGTGGCGCGCTCACGTTGGCCGGACGCAGCATGGCATACTGGGTGAACAATTCGCTGTAAACCTTCGTGACAAGGAAATTTGCGCCGTTCTCATCATTGCGCCAAATCTGCCCCGCCTGAACTTGCTTAACCATGGAAAGAGACTAAACAGCACGGCGCGCTCTGGTCAAATGCCTTGGTCACTGCGGCAGTTTGCCATTGCACAAATCTTCCAAACCCGTGGCCGGTACTCGCACACCCACAAAAAACTTGCCGAACAGAGCATAGACGGCGCTCACTTCGTCGAAGCGCATCTCATAGATCAGCTTCTTGAAGATCAGCGGGTCATCCGCAAACAGGTCCACGCCCCACTCCCAATCGTCAAACCCAATCGATCCCGTGATGATCTGCTTCACCGTCCCCGCATAGCGCCTGCCTACCAGCCCGTGCTCTTCCATCTGGCGCTGCCGCTCTTCAATGGGCAGGCTGTACCAGTTCTTGTCCTCTCCGCGTCTGCGGTCCATGGGATAGAAGCAGATGTAGCGCGAAGCCGGAATCTGCGGGAAAAGCCGCGGGCGCATGGCTTCAGTCTGGCGTTTTATGGTGTCCTCAATCGCCGTATTCCACTCCGACGAGTGTGGCTCAATTCCCTTCTCTCGCAAAGTGCGAAAAAGCTTTACTGAGGACTCGTACAGGCCCAACTCAATTACTGATAGATAAGAGGAGGTGAGCTCAAGAAAGTCACTCAGCCGCAAGCGCGCCAGTTCCAGTTCTGCCTGCTTGAGCTGGTCAAAACTGCTGCGGAAATGGACCAGCAGAAGATCACCCTTGGCCAGCATGGAAAACAGTGCGCTCTGGCCGTTGACGTCATGCTCCATCTTTTCCAGAGCCTTGGACGCTTCTGTTGTGATCTCGTGACGTTGTGCGTCGGTCAGCTTGCGCCACTCCGCCCAGCGGAAACGGAACATCTGGTGCAATACGCTGGATCCCTCAAGCGTAATGGGAACGCCATGAAGTTCGCGGCTGGCGGGAGTAATCTCCGGCTTGGTCGTGGTCGCCATTTTGGATCGCCCGTCCTCTCAGACTTGTGATTGTAAGCCTCAGTGCTTTAGATTTTCTGCTATGCCTCTCACTCAAAGCAAGCCACGCAAGGTTGCGGCCCAAAAGCCTGCTGCACGTAAATCAGAGTCGAAGACAACAAAGAATGGCTACAACCCAGTCGCGCCAGAGAGGGTAAGTGAAATCCTGAAGAGATTAGACCAGCGCTACCCCGGGGTCACGTGTGCTCTTCATCACAAGAGCGCATGGGAGCTGCTGGTGGCCACCATTCTTTCCGCTCAATGCACTGATGTTCGCGTAAATATGGTCACGCCTATTCTCTTCAAGAAATATCCCTCGCCCAGCGATTTCGCGGCGCTGAAGCCGGAGCAGCTTGAACCGGACATCCGCTCCACCGGCTTTTTTCGCAACAAATCCAAGTCGCTGGTGGGCGCAGCTAAAGGAGTGATGGAAAAGTTCAACGGCAAGGTGCCGGACACCATGGAAGAACTGCTGACTCTTCCGGGGGTGGCGCGCAAGACAGCAAACGTGGTGCTGGGAACCTGGTTCAAAAAAGCCGTGGGCGTAGTCGTGGACACGCACGTCCAGCGGATATCTCGCCGGCTGGAGCTCACGCGCAGCGAAGACCCCAAAGATATCGAACGCGACCTGATGAAAGTGCTGCCGCAGGAGAAGTGGATTGAGTTTTCGCACCAGATCATCCACCATGGCCGCGCGCTATGCATTGCCCGCAAGCCGAAGTGCGCCGAATGTCCTTTGGAAAACATCTGCCACGCTGCGGACAAAACATGGTCAACCGTGGAGATTCACAAGACCGCAAAACCGTAAGAAGAATTGCCAGAAATGCCAAAATTGCCAAGATTGTCAAAATTGAAATGCTCATGATGCGCAAATTTTTATCAGTCATAATCAGTTTGGGAACGATTTATGCGTTTGCACAAAGCTCACAAAAACCCGCTGCCCAGTCCGCAGTACCTCCGGTCATCACTGATCCGCAGCAGATCACATCGAAGTCAAAGCTGGATGTCCAGCCGCTCAGCATTGAGAAGTTGTACCTGACGCATTCGGTTGGTGACAGCACATGGTCGCCCGATGGGAAGCAGGTGGCTTTCATCAGCAACATTTCAGGCAGGCGAAATTTGTGGCTTGTGCCGGCCGAGGGTGGCTGGCCAGAACAACTCACCGTCAGCGATCAGCGTCAGGAGACCCCCGCATGGTCACCCGCCGGGCGCTGGATCGCATACGGATCAGATAAAGACGGCAATGAGCAATGGGACATTTTCCTGGTGTCTCCATCGAACGGGCAGGTGATCAACCTGACCAATACACCTGAAATTTCAGAAGAGGGCTTCGCATGGTCTCCGGACGGAGAAAAACTGGTCTACAGCGTAAAGGCAAAAGAAGCGCCAAACTATGAGATTGATGTGATCGAGGTGCTTACAAAGAAGATCACGCATTTGACCAGCGGGACGCCGCATCAGCTCAGCAATTTGGGAGCAATCTGGTCTAAGGACGGCAAATCGATTGTCTACACGCAAATGGACGCCGCTGGAAAAAATTCCAATATCTTTATCGCCGATTCGAGCACGTGGAAAGCCACCAATCTGACGCCGCACAAAGATGAGCAGACCTTTTCTGCTACCGGTATTTCGCCTGACGGCAAGACCTTGCTCATCACTTCCAACGCGGAGAACGGCTATGACAACGCGGCACTGCTGGACGTGGCAACGAAGAGAATAACCTGGCTTACCAATGAAAAATGGCAGATCGCATCGGGAGCTTTTTCACCGGACGGAAAATCTGTTACCTGGACCGAGAACAAAGACGGCAACATTAGCATCTTTGTGTACGATCTGTCCCCACGTACCGCGCATCCATTGCCGCTTGGCGCAGGCCTGAACACGTTTGCCGGCTCAGATACCGCTTTCGCGCGCGATGGCGCGCACCTGCTTTACTACCATGACGGCCCCGACGCGCCTAATGATCTCTGGGTCTACGACTTCGCAGCGGGAAAGCCGCAACAGGTCACGCATTCGCTGTTGGCGGGACTGAAGAGCGACAGTATGGCGGAGCCGTTCCTTGTCCACTACCCCAGCACTGACAAGAAATGGACAATCTCAGCTTTTGTTTATGTGCCTTTCAACGCTGAACGGAACGGCAAGAATGCGGCAGTCGTGATGATCCACGGCGGCCCGACTTCGCAAAGCATGAACAACTTCAATCGCAGTGTGCAGTACCTGGCCAACCAGGGCTACTTCGTGATCGCCCCAAATTATCGCGGGTCCACCGGTTACGGAAAAGAATTTCAGGATGCGGATCAATTTGACATGGGTGGCGGCGATCTTCAGGATGTGATTGCCGCGGCTGACTGGTTAGGGAAAACCGGCTACGTGGATCCGAAAAAGATGGCTGTGATGGGCGGAAGCTACGGCGGCTATCTCACCATGATGGCGGTCACCAAGGCGCCTGACCGATGGGCCGCTGGCGTGCCCATTGTGCCGTTCGTCAACTGGTTTACTGAGATCGAGAACGAAGACCCGCTGCTGCAGCAATATGACATGGCTACCATGGGCGATCCCATGAAAGATAAAGCCCGTTTGCAGGAGCGTTCACCCATCAACTTTGTGGAGCA
>DATFDA010000096.1:0-2357 GCA_035252525.1 Candidatus Angelobacter sp.
TCCTGAGCGAAGCTTGAAGCATCCCCACAGCAACACTGATTCGGCTGTGCCTCACGGTTATGTGTCCCTCAATCAAGTTGTATTGCTGCAGAGCTCACCACCCTTTGTTCCACAGAGCTCTACCAGACCCGGCAGCGATCCTCGCGCACCATCGGCTGTCCTGCTTTGCAACTGAAGGCTTGCTGAAACTCCGGCATGTTCACCACAACCCCGTTGATCCTGTACTTGCCCGGCGAGTGCGGATTGGTGATGGCGCTCACACGCAGGTTTTCCGGACGATTGTTTTCGCACGCCCACTGGGCAAAGCCGATAAAGAACCGCTGATCGGGCGTGAAACCGTCGCGATTTTCAAGCTGCTGGCCTTTGGTGGCTTCCTTCCACGCCACATACGCGAGAATCGTTCCGCCCAGGTCGGCCACGTCTTCGCCTTCAGTGAGTTTGCTGTTGATCTTGATGTCATCCACGATCACGTACTGCGCATACTGGTCCACCACACATTGTGCGCGCTTGGTAAATTGTTCCGCGTCCTCTTTTGTCCACCAGTCGCGCAGGTTCCCTTTGGCGTCGAACTGCCGACCTTCATCGTCAAAGCCGTGGGTCAGTTCGTGTCCGATGGTCGAGCCGGTGTTGCCGTAATTAGGCGCATCATCTTCTTTAATGTCATAAAGCGGTGGCTCCAGCACACCGGCGGGAAAGTTGATGTCATTCATCTGCGGGTTGTAGTAGGCGTTCACCGTCGGGGGAGTCATGCCCCACTCGCCGCGGTCGAGCGGCTTGCCGATTTTGTTGAGCTCGCGATGCGACTCAAATGCCACCGAGCGCTGCACGTTTCCGAGAAAGTCATCAGGCCGAACGATCACTGAGCTGTAGTCGCGCCACTTGTTCGGATATCCCACCTTATTCACAACCGAATGCAGCTTCAGCAGCGCCTGCTTCTTGGTTTCAGGGCTCATCCATGTGAGCTGCTCAATGTCCTGCTCCATGGCTTTTTCAATCTGCTGCGTCATCATAACGGTGCGCCGTTTCATGTCCTGGCTGAAGGCGCGATTCACGAATTCCTGTCCCAGAGCTTCACCCAGCAACCCATCCACCAGGCCTACACAGCGCTTCCATCGCGGCTGGATCTGCTGCACCCCGCGCAGCGTGCGCAGGTTGAAGTCAAAATTTTCCTGGACAAAGGGCGAGGAAAGATAGTTTGCGTTAGCGCTGGCGACATGCCAGCGAAGATACGTCTTTAGGTCGTCCAAGCTGTTGTTTGCGATTTGCTCATTCAGCGCCTGGTAAAAGTTCGGCTCGGTTACGTTGAATGTCTGTACGCTGGCAAGGTTCACGTCTTTGAGGTAGGTATTCCAGTCGAAGTTCGGCGTGAGCGCCTGCAACTGCTTGCGATCCATCTTGTGGAACAGGTTGTGCGGATCGCGCCGTTGTACGCGAGTCAATGACGCCTTCGCCAGCGCCGTCTCAATCCTCATCACGGTAGCGGCTTCCTGCTGCGCGACCGCCGGCTTATCGCCCAGCAGCTCCAGCATCTTCTGCACATGGATGAGGTACTTCTGCCGGATCTCATTCGATTTTGCGTCTGTCTTTGTGTAGTAATCGCGATCAGGAAGACCCAGGCCCCCTGCCGTAGCAAAAGCAATAACGCTGCTGGAATCGGAAAAATCCTGGTCGGAACCAAAGCTGAATAGAAGGCCGCGAGTCTCGTTCCTGAGATGCTCATGCGCCAGCAGCGCTGCCAACTGGTTCTTGGATTTGGTCCCGGCGATTTCATCCAGCGCCGGCTTCAGCGGCGCTGCTCCCAGCTTTTCCACCGCAGGCTCATTCATGCAGGCGCCAAAGAAGTCGCCAATCTTCTGCTGGTTGGGCGTGCGGCTGGTGCTCTTCTTGGAAAGATCATCCAGAATGCCCCACAGAAACCGCAAGTTGTCCTGATGCAGTTTGCCGTAAACGCTCCATGCGGCCTGGTCGGGAGGAATGGGGTTGTTCTTCATCCAGCCGCCGCAGGTGTACTGGTAAAAATCAACGCACGGGTCAGCCGTCTTGTCCATGGAAGCCAGATCCAGACTCGGAGTGTAAGGCAGCGTAGTGAGTGGCTTCTCATCCACATTCAGCACAGGGTTGGCGACTCCAGGCTTTTCCGCCCCCGCCGGCTGGGTGGGCTGCTGGGTTTGAGCCATGGCCGAGGAAGCAAGCAAGAACAAGGGTGCGAAAACAGAAACCAGGGCGGACTTTCTCATTACGGTCCCTCCGTGAATGAATCACGCGCTTACAAAAAATGGAGTGCTTTCAATGCGACGGGCTAGTTTACAGGAAGAAAGAGGCCGAGGTGTATCGAATAGATTTGTTAGTCCAGCTCC
>DATFDA010000097.1:0-8728 GCA_035252525.1 Candidatus Angelobacter sp.
TCACGTTCTTGCCCTGTGGCATTTGTACCTGCTGGCGTTCGCCTTTGGCACAGCCGACGCTTTTGCCACTCCCGCTGCCTCCACCTATCTTCCGTTCCTGGTAAAGAAAGACCAGCTCGTAGCGGCCAATTCCCTTTTCCAAAGCACTGCTCAGCTCACTACCATCACTGCGCCTGCTCCGGCGGGCTTGATCATAAAAGCTTTTGGAGCAGCATGGGCATTCATGGCTGATGCCATTAGTTTTCTGGCGATCATCGGAGCGCTGTGGAAATTGCCTGATCCGCCTGCGCCGGCTGTCCCAGTTACGGGGAAACCTCGCGTATGGCGATCCATTATGGAAGGATTTCGCTGCGTTTATCAGGACGTCCCGTTGCGCTCGCTGACGCTTCTTGTAGCTGTGATGAATTTCTGCATCTCCGGCCCCATGAATGTTGGCCTCGCCTACCTGGCAAAGCAGAAGTTCAACTCTCCAACCGCTTTCGGACTCGCCGTCTCAGCGCTGGCAGCGGGCGGATTGCTGGGTTCACTTCTGGCCGGCGTCTGGAAGCCACACCGCCGTGGCGTATTGATGCTCTCCGTATGCGTGGTGCTCGCTCTTTGCCTTGGCTCCATCGGCCTCTTACACGTGCTGTGGGCTCTCGTCAGCGTGTTGCTTCTGATGGGCATGGCAGCGGCGTTAAGCAACATTCACATCATTTCCTGGATCCAGCAGCGTGTTGAACCTGCGGTGATGGGCCGGGTGATGAGCGTGCTAATGTTCTTCTCCCTAGGGCTGGTGCCTTTGTCCCTGGCGATTGCCGGCCTTGCACTGCAATGGAGCATGGTGGGAACCTTCGTGGTCGCCGGGACGGCGCTCCTGTTGGTAACAATCGCCGGAGCTTTGCAACCGTCAGTCCGCGGAATCGAATAACTGCTCCTGTTGCATGCGCCAGAAAAGATCCCAGACTATACTGAGTTCGGGAGCGGCCCATGAACGATCCTCTCCATACCGCCATCTCTGATTCTCCCCCGTGCTGGCCCGCGCTGCCCCTTTCTGCATGGCAGCCAACCTGTCACACCCTGCACATGTGGACGCAAATCGTCGGCAAAATCCGGCTGGCCCTTACGCCTAAAACCAATCACTGGTGGAATGTCGCTCTGCACGTGAGTGCTCGCGGCTTAACAACCTCAGTGATTCCCTATGGTGTGCGCGTGTTCGAAATGGAATTTGATTTTCTCGAGCATGAATTGCGCATTCATACCTGTGATCCTGCCACACGCATCATCCCCTTGGGTCCGCGAAGCGTGGCCGACTTCTACAAAGAGTGCATGTCAGCACTGCACTCGCTGGGACTGGATGTGGAAATCTGGAAGATGCCGGTAGAAGTTGCCGACCCTATCCCCTTCGACCAGGACACCGTACACAACTCCTACGATCGAGAATATGTTCGGCGCTTCTGGCGTGTACTGGTGTCCGTTGACGAAGCCTTTAAAGTCTTTCGCTCGCGATTCCTGGGCAAATCCAGCCCGGTACATTTTTTCTGGGGCAGCTTTGATCTGGCGGTCACGCGCTTTTCCGGCCGTCCGGCGCCGCCGCGCGACGATGCTGATCCTGTGCTGCGCAAGATTATGCAGGAAGCCTATTCGCATGAAGTGATCAGTGCAGGCTGGTGGCCGGGTGGGGGTGAGGTGAAAGACGCCGCCTTTTACTGCTATGCCGCTCCGGAGCCGCAGGGGTTTTCCACCTCGCGTGTACGGCCCGAACCCGCCCGTTATGAAGCAAAGGTGGGAGAGTTTCTGCTGCCATATGAAGATGTCCGCCGCTCCAGTTCTCCCACCTCAACTGTACTCGAGTTCATGCAAAGCACCTATGAAGCCGGCGCGGACGCAGGCAAGTGGGACCGCAATGCTTTAGAAAAGCCGCCAAGCGTACCTGCCGGCGCGGCATAGGAGACCAGAAGATGACGAGAGGCTGTTCTCACCTTAAGCAAACACAGAAATTCACATCCACCAAAACTCACGTGTGTGAGGACTGCATCAAGACCGGCGATAGCTGGGTCCATCTGCGGATGTGCATGGAATGCGGCCATGTGGGCTGCTGCGATTCGTCAAAAAATAAACACGCCACAAAGCACTTTCACGGCAGCAGGCATCCGGTGATTCGTTCCGTTGAACCCGGCGAAAGCTGGACCTGGTGCTATGTGGATGAAGTCATGGGGGAATTAAGCCTGGCGTCGTAACATCCGTCGCGGAGCAACCAAACTACGAGAGTCTCACGATGTTGTTGTTGCCTTTCCTGGACGGTTGGTCATGAGCGCCAGCAGTTCGCTGAGGTTGTGGACCTCAAATTGAGGCTGGGCTGACGACGGTTTGGCGGCGCCCGCGCCAGGGCGAATGGAAGGCCGGTTCACCCACACGTTCGCAATCCCGAGAACACTAGCTGGAACAATATCGTGATAAACGCTTTGTCCGGCGTGAAGGACTTCATTCTTACTCAAACCGCACCGGCGTAAAGCTTCCTGGAAATTTTTGAGCGACGGTTTGTAGCTCTGCACCTGTTCTGCAGTGACGATCAAGTCAAATTTCACGCCCAGTTTTCTCTGCGTCCCGGCAAACAGATCATCATCAATGTTGGAAATAATCCCCAGTTTGTACCCGCGAGCAAGGGCCTGCAGGCAGGCTACTGTATCGAGAAAAGGCTCCCAGAGAGCAACAGATGCAGCAAACTGCCAGCCATCTTCACTTGTGACTTTCACGCCCACCTGGCGGCCCATGGCTTGCACAGTTTCAGACAGCACTGTGCGGTAACGCTGGTAAGGACCAGCTTCAATCTCCGCCTCCGCTTCACCGTAGAGTTCCAGCAGCTTTGCGTCAGGAATGATATTGCCATTGCGGCAGAAAAGGGCACGCAAGGCTGCGAGCATGCCCGTTTCCCAGTCAATTAATGTGCCATAGCAGTCAAAGGTGATGAGGCGTATGGATGCCATATTCATAAGAGGAAGAATAATCCACACGCAATCAGACTGTCAGGAGCAGCTCTCATTAATGCAAACCAGCGGCGGCGAATCGGTAGTGCGGAATCTCGCCGCCATTGCTCCTAAGCCGCTGACTCAAATTATCTTCAGCCTGAGACGACCGGAATCGCTTCTTTGGGAAAAGATTCAAGCGTCTTCTTATCGATGTTCAAGTGCGCCATCACCAGGTTCGGAGGTGTGTGAGTGAGCCACTCTGAGAGCGAAAGGTCCTGGAAATAGCTGCTGCGGAACATCTCGAGGAATTTCAAATCGGTGTTGCCGGTATTTTCGATGTAGTGGGGCAGCGTTTTCTGGACATAACCCACATCACCAATCTCAAAATCAAGAGTGCGGGCCCGTCCGCCAGTGGCGAATACCGTCATGCGTCCCTTTCCTGACATGTAGTACTGCCATTCATCCGCATTGGGGTGCCAGTGAAGTTCTCGCATTGCTCCGGGATGGACGGTAACCAGCGCCATGGCGACAGTTGTGGAAACATGAAATTTGGTGGAGTCTACAATCCTGACCTCGCCGCCTTTCATGTGCTTTGTAGTGGCAGGCTGGTCGGCGCGGAAAACGAATTCGACCGGTGAACTTCCCAGGGAACCCGCTGCGGCGCGCTGGTCAGCAACCAGAGGCCCGGGAGGCTCAGCCTGAAAGATGAATAATTCCTCTTTTGGCATGTTCTCCAGCACTTTTTTCTGGACACCGAAATTTTTTGCCAGTACGTCCAGCGGGGTATGCGCCATCAGATCGGTCAGCAAAACCGTCTCATGCTCGGAAAAATGGCCGTCATCAAAGACCAAAAGAAATTTGGCGCCATCCGGCTTGAGCCCCTGGATGGAGTGTGGAATCCCGGGCGGGAAGTACCAGAGGTCGCCCTCAAATGTATCGGCTACAAAGCTTTTTCCATCGCTATCAACAGCGGTAACACGAGCGCCTCCGTTGAGCATGATTGCCCATTCCGCTGCTGTGTGCCAGTGCAGCTCCCTGATCCCTCCTGCCGTTAATCGCATGAGAACGCCGGCCAATGTTGTAGAAATGGGCAGCTCGCGGATTGTTACCTCATGAGACCAGCCGCCATCATAAAGACGCTTGTGGGCCATAGAGAACGGATACTTGAATTGAGGAACGGCCCCGGCATCAGTGATCGGCGGAATCATTGCGCTCGGATTGCGCCGATCAAGTTCTAAATTTGTTGGGCCTGGATCAGTTGCAGCAGCCCGCCGCTGTGCGGAGAGGTCATTAAATCGAAGTACTTTGCCGAACACTGGTTTCCTCCGGGACCGAGCCGCGGAACTTATGAGGCAGATCGAGCACGAGAACTTGTTTGAAGATTCTCCTCCTCACGGTTTCGCAGTTCGCATTTTTGTAGCCGATATATTTTTGCGATGAGCAGGGATCACTGCAGGATGTCTATAGACCCGGTAACGGCTCAGGGCAATTGTTCTGGGCGGCTCGTAGCCGGGTGGCGCAGGTCTGCGATGATAAAGACCAGCAACACCGCAATGGGAACAAGCAGAGCGTTCAGTTTCCACAAATGAAGCAGCCAGATTCCACAAAGCGCTCCGGCCAGGAAGCCCAACCATAGGCCAGCCGTAAGTCCGGCATCCCTGAAGTCTTCATGTTGAAACGACAGGCGCAAAGCTTCTTGAAACCGGCCGGTCTGCGCTCCGCGCGTCTTGTCATAAAACCAGAACATGTAGCGCGACCATGACTCGGCAAACTTGGCAAGCGTCCCGGTCACGTGCGTCGTCCTCACGGTGAGAGCACCCACTCGCGTAAGCGTGGCATTCTGCAGTCCCATGGCCAGACATCCCAATCCGACCAGCGAATAAAAAGTGCGCACCGGAAGCTGCGGCAGGCCGGCACTTGCACTCGCATATCTCTCACCCGCAGCAACAAAGGCGGCGAGAAGCAGTGCTTCCAGTCCAAGTGTGACCGCAGCGCTGGAAAGAATCCCGTGCCGCAAACACGCTTCATGAATACATGCGCATGCAATCAGCCCCACCACAAACATGAGCACAGCCCAGGCCCGCGCCCCGGCATTCACTGGCCCGTGCTGAAACAAATGGTAAGGAATCAGCACGGTATTGCCGCTCATATTGGCGTTGAGGATCTGCTTCAGCACCGTGTAGCCCACAATATCTACAAATCCGGCAACCCACGTGAGACCGATCGCCAGCCATGCTTTCTGCACGGAATTGAGCGGTTCAATATTGCTTTGCGGCATCCACCGTGCCTCATCCCTGTAGATGCAACGTCTCAGGACGGCAGAACGTCAACCCAAACGGGTGAGACCGAATCTATACGAATGAGAAATGTCCTCATGAATCTTCGTCAACCTTAATACCAGGGCCCAATGCCCAGGGAGGTGAGCTGTGGCAACAGCCCGCAAATTAACTGATGTACCACAAAAGAAGCCAGGACTTGAATTGGTAAAAATTCAGCGGGAGCACGGCAGCGCAGCCGCGGGCCTGGCGCAAAGACTGGAAAAGGAAATAAAAGGCGAGGTCCGCTTTGATCCGGCAAGCCGTTCGCTGTACGCTGCTGATCTTTCCATCTATCGCCAGGTCCCGATCGGCGTGGTGGTCCCGCGTGACGCCGACGATGTGATGGCCACGGTTACTGCCTGTCGCGAATTTGAAGCGCCCATACTGGGCCGCGGATGCGGTACCAGCCTTGCCGGCCAGTGCTGCAACGTTGCCGTGGTGCTCGATTTTTCCAAATACATGAATCAGCTCCGCGAGATTGACCTGCAACATCGCACCGCCTGGGTAGAGCCGGGGCTGATCTGTGATGATTTGCGCCATGCCGCCAACAAATTCTCGCTGACCTTTGCGGTTGATCCTGCCACTCACCAGTACTGCACGCTGGGCGGCATGATCGGCAACAACTCCTGCGGTGTGCATTCCGTTATGGGAGGCAAAACCGTTGATAACGTGGATGCACTGGAAATCCTGACGTATGACGGCCTGCGTACCTGGGTCGGTAAGCCTGACGCCTCCGAGTTTGAGAAGGTGGTGCGCGGCGGAGGACGCCTTGCCGATATCTATTCTCAGCTACGGGCCCTGCGAGACCGGTATGCAGAGGACGTCCGCGCGCGGTATCCGCAGATACCACGACGCGTCTCAGGCTACAACCTGGATGAACTCCTGCCTGAAAACGGCTTCCACGTGGCGCGCTCGCTGGTGGGATCTGAGAGCACCTTGGCCCTGGTGCTCAGCGCGCGAGTCCGATTGATTCATAATCCCCCAAAGCGCGCGCTGCTCGTGATCGGCTATCCCGACCTGGGAACCGCAGGCGACCACGTTCCGGAGATCATGCTGTTCAAGCCGATTGGCCTTGAAGGTTTTCACAAGCATGTAATCGAAAACATGCAGCGCAAAGGCAAAACGATGCCCGCTGCCTCGAAACTTCCCAAGGGCGAGATCTGGCTGCTGGTGGAGTTTGGAGGCGAAACTCAGAAAGAGGCCAACGCGCAGGCAGAGGCAGTGGTGCAGCGTCTGCGCAAGCTACCCGGGAATCGTGAAACCAGAATCTTTGAAAAGGTCGAAGATCAGGATGCAATCTGGCACGCCCGCGAATCTGGAGTTGGCGCAAGCCGTGTGCCCGGTGAAGAAGAAGCATGGCCGTCCTGGGAAGACACCGCGGTCGCACCGGAAAAGCTCGGCAACTACCTGCGCGAGTTTTCCGATCTGGTAACCAACAAGTTCGGCTACAAGTGGACCGTCTTTGGGCATTTTGGCCAGGGCTGTATCCATACCCGCATTACCTTTGGCCTGAAAACCAAAGAGGGCGTGGCCAAGTTCCGGCGCTTCATGGAAGAAGGATCTGATCTGGTGGTCCGTTATGGGGGCTCACTTTCAGGGGAACACGGAGATGGCCAGGCCAAAGGTGAGCTGCTCCCCAAGATGTTTGGACTGGAACTGATGCAGGCCTTTCGCGAGTTCAAATCAATCTGGGACCCGCAATGGCGCATGAATCCAGGCAAACTGATTGACGCCAACCGGCTAGATGAAAATATTCGGGTTGGACCGGACTATCATCCCCGGCCAGTATTCACGCATTTCAAATTCCCTGAGGACCAGGGAAGTTTTGCACTTGCCACCGAACGCTGCTTCGGCGTGGGCAAGTGCCGGTCACTCCAGGGTGATACTATGTGCCCAAGCTTCCGTGCCACTCGTGAAGAGAAGCACAGCACCCGCGGACGCGCCCATCTGCTGTTCGAAATGCTGCGCGGAGACAGCATTATGGAAGGCTGGCGCGATGAAGGAGTGAAAGAAGCGCTCGATCTTTGCCTTGCCTGCAAAGGCTGCAAGGGCGACTGCCCCGTGTCAGTCGATCTCGCCACTTACAAGGCTGAGTTCTTGTCTCACTATTGGGAACATCGCGTTCGCCCCAGGCACTCCTACGCTTTTGGATTGATTGATGTATGGGCAAGGCTGGCTTCTGCTGCGCCCGGAATGCTCAATCTTGTCACTCAAACCCCAGGCTTGTCAGCACTCGCCAAGTTCGCCGCGGGCATGCCTTCGGAACGCAAGATTCCCGCGTTTGCCCCTCAGAGTTTTCAACAGTGGTTCTACAAGCGGCGCTCGCGCAACGGCAATGGCTCGCGAGGCCGCCAGGTTGTGCTCTGGCCGGATACCTTCACCAACCATTTTCACCTTGATATCGCACAAGCGGCCGTGGAGGTTTTGGAAACCGCGGGCTTTGAAGTGAGCGTGCCTGCCAAGCCGGTGTGCTGCGGCCGCCCGCTTTACGACTTCGGCATGCTCGACCGCGCAAAAGTGTACCTCCAGAACGTAATTGCCACCCTGCGGCAGCACATCCTGTGGGGACATCCGGTTGTGGTGCTGGAACCAAGCTGCGCGTCCGTGTTTCGCGACGAGATGCTGAGTCTCCTGCCAAACAACGAACAAGCGCGAAAATTATCCAAGCAGACATTTCTTTTGAGCGAGTTTCTGAGCAAATACGCTCCGAACTTCTCTCCCCCGCATTTGCAACCGCAGCCCAAAGCATTGCTGCACGGCCATTGCCATCAAAAAGCGCTCATGGGCGCTAACGCTGAACTGGAATGGCTGAAAAAAGCAGGCATTGATGCTGAGCTTCTCGATTCCGGCTGCTGCGGAATGGCGGGATCTTTCGGCTTTGAAGCAGACAAATACGACGTCTCAGTCAAGTGCGGCGAACATGTGCTGCTACCCAAAGTGCGCGAGGCATCGCCTGAAACATTGATCGTGGCTTCAGGATTCAGTTGCCAGGAACAGATCGCCCAGCTCACCGACCGTCGTGCTCTGCACCTGGCGCATGTACTCCAGATGGCTCTGGAGCAGAATCGCGAAGCAAAGAAGAACGGAGAATATCCTGAGCGCAGAATCCTGCGGGAACGAGAGCAGGCGATCAAGCAATCAATGATGAAGGCAGGGGCCGCTCTGGCCGGCACAGTGGCCGCAGGCGCGGGAGCATTGTGGCTGTCGCGTACAGCACTCGCCCGAAACAAACGAGCCGCATGAGACCGGCAGACGGTTGAACAGCATTGAACCCAAGAGTTTTGGTGGCGGCGGCTGGACTCGAACCAGCGACCTACGGATTATGAGACCGTCGCTCTAGCCACCTGAGCTACACCGCCAAGGCTAACGGAAGGATACAAACGAGACAAAAAGAAGGCCGCGCGACGCCAAGTCGGGCAGCTGATTTGATTGTAAGATCACCCCGTTTAGAGTGTCAAACAT
>DATFDA010000098.1:0-5700 GCA_035252525.1 Candidatus Angelobacter sp.
CTCGGCGCCGCAGCCAGGCCAATTCGTCCCGTGGGCTCCTGCGGGAGACCATCTTTCAGCTTAGTCCATGTGCTTCCGCCATCCACGGAACGGAAAATGCCGCCGCTGGTGCCTCCGTCTTCCAGCGTCCAGGGATAGCGGCGCACACGCCACAGGCCGGCAAACAAGACCATGGGATTGCCCGGATCCATCACCAGAGAACTGACTCCGGTCTCGTCATCCACGAAGAGAACTTTTTGCCACGTCTTGCCACCATCGGTAGTGCGGAAGACGCCGCGCTCGGCGTTGGGCGCCCACGCGTGTCCAAGCACGCCGACCAGCACAATGTTGGGATCGCGCGGATCGATGACGATGTTTGCGATCTGTCCCGCATCGCGCAGCCCCATAAATTTCCAGGTGGCTCCGGCGTCAGAGGAGAAGAAGACGCCTTTGCCGGTTATCACGTCATTGCGGATGTTCTTTTCGCCCGTTCCCACCCAGATGAGGTTCGGGTTGGAGGGAGCCAGCGCAATCGCTCCGATGGAGGCGGTGGATTCCTTCTCAAAAATCGGTTTCCAGGTCAAGCCGCCATCGTGGGTCGCCCATACTCCTCCTCCGGCCGCGCCCGCATAATAGATGTTGGGTTTCCCGGGAACTCCCACCACCGCGGCCACGCGTCCGCCGCCGGCTGCGGGCCCCAGGTTGCGGAACTTGATATTCGCCAGCGGGTCCTTGTTGGTTTCATCGCTCGTGGTTTCCTTCACAGTGCTTGCGGCAGCTTCCACCGGCTTTTGGGCGTTTTTATCGGCGCTTTTGTTCTTGCTTGCTTTTGTATCGCGCAGTTTATTGCTTTGTCCCAGCGCCAGGGTACTGCCAAGCGCCAACATCAGAGTGAGTACAAAGATGGATTTGAAGAGTATCTTCATAAGATTTCTCCAGTACAGGAGGAGGTAGGCTGACCGCGAATCATACAGCAAACAAGGGCGTTTTGCACATGATCCGCGCGCTCATTCCGGCATTGCGACGTGTGAGGAAACCTTGGCGTATATTAGTTGTCCAAAGTTGCTGACGGTTTCGGTTCCGCAAAAAGGGAAGAGAGGCCGAAATGAAAGCCATTCCGTGGATTGCGATGCTTGTATTGAGTGCAAGTTGTGTAGCTCCCACAATTGCAGCTCCCGATTTGGGCCTTCCTGAACTCCACAAAATTAACCGCGTGACTCTGTCACCGAGTTATAGCTGCCGCTCTGAGCAGGAGGCTAACAAGGGATACGAAAACACAGCGCTCTTCCTTTCGGCATATTCTCGGCGGATGAACAGCCCGGAATTGCTGTTCAACGGCGCTTGCAAGTCCCCCGATTCGTTCGAGGCTGCAACTGCAGGTGACGACCTGGACGTAGCGGCGGATTACGGCGAGTGGCCAATAGAAGATCTCACAGCCCAGCAGGTCTTTTCTCCGCGACGACTCGCAGGCGCTTACGCCCAGTTTGCTCAAAGCGTGCCTGTGCGGGAAGGGCATACTTACTGTTTGCTCATCAATAAGCCGGAGATTCGCGGGTTCTTCTTCTTTCAGGTAATGCGCCATATTCCTAATCAGAAGGTGGAGCTGAAATACGTGGTACAGGATTATCAGTTGCTCAATCGGTCAGCGGCTTCTTCCGGATTCGCGTGGGATACAAAAAGCTATTACTGAATCGGGAGTGGCGAACGTGTGCCCAGATTGATTCTGTTCTGAGATTGCGGAAGCGAATAAAATACGATATCATCAAAAACCGGTTTAACGTAGAAGATGGCAACAACACTGAATCGCGAAAGCTCCCATGCCGGTAAACGAGGAAAGTTCTTGTTGCGACCCTCTGCTGAAACGAGGAAGCTTGGGTCACCCTGTGCAAAACCTTGAGTGACCCTGTGGAAAACTCTGGATCACCCAGTGGAAAACGTTGGGTGACGCAAGGGTCAAAATCGGCTAAGTAGCTGTATTTGCAACAAGTGATACCAAACAAAGGGGGGTGGGGGTCTTGATGCGATGCTCAAAAGTAGAACGAGAGTACCACTTCTAGACCTCACACTGGATAATCCTACTTCTTCTTTTTTGTTGCGGCGGGTTCAGGGTTGCGAAGAGATTTGGGGTCCGATAGGTTTCGTGGCGACGCCTTTTGCAAGGCTGAAACCATCACCCGTCCAGCCGGAGTGGTCCCGACGGCATGCCCAAGAACGATTTCCCGCGCAGTGACTTTGCGGCCATAAATCTTTTCGTTGGCTCCGTTGTCCTGGCGCAGGGTTGAACCTTCAAGCGAGACGCCGGCGAATAAGCCGCGCGAGCGCGAGTACGTGAGGATTTCAGTGTGCATGGTGACATCAGTTGCGGCTTCAGCATCGCGGCCTTTGGGGCCGATTGCGGCCGAGGCATCGCCGCCGAGTTTGACCTTGCTGCGGAGAATGGAATTCACGCCGCTGGGATTCACCACCAGCAGGACGAAGTCAGTGGCCTGACCTCCGAGTTGGAAACCGATGTTAGCGCCTTCCAGGGCCATCATGGACGGAGGTCCCCAGGGTCCGGTAAACGTAGGGCCGCTGCGGCAGGACATGGCTCCGCGGCCGTAGTTGCCTCCGACCCCGATGGCGAACTTCTTCACGGAAGGAAACACCAGCACGCACTCAGCGCGGTCAAGCCAGTATTTGGGAATTGAATCCGGCATGCCGAGAATTTCAGTGAGCACTTCACCGGCATTCTTCAGCCGGTCCTGTTCGTGTTCCTGAGCAACGGCGGTAAATGACAGCATGAGGGTGGCAAGAAGGAGACCAACAGTTTTTCTCATGGACGGCTCCAGCAGGGATCTCGAAATCCGCTAAAAAGATTATCGGGTGGCTGGCGAATGTGCAAATCAGAAGGCAGGCGCGCGAGCAAATGCAGTCGTTGGCTAAGTTGCATCACGCTCACGTCGAGGCGCAAAAGAGTAAGTAACGCCGCAAGGGCGCGCTTCACATAACTACATACAAATTGGGCGCATCTTCACTGGATTTCTGGGAATGGCTCGGCTAAACTGCTGGAAACTCAAACAGTGCAGACTTGGGGGAATGCGGAGGAGGATTAAGTGTGCGCGCCAAGTCTCTGCCTTTGATAACCACTTTTCCGGCTTTTCGTCTTTATTTCAAGCAGCAAGGCAAACCATATTCTCCTGAGAGCAAGTTTCGCTGGAACTTATCCCACGCCCAGGCGTATTGAAAGGCATGACCATGGAACTGAAGATTGCGAACCTTTCCAAGACATACAAAAACGGAGTTAAAGCGCTAGATAACGTATCTCTCACCATTCCCACCGGGATGTATGGCCTTCTGGGGCCGAATGGCGCCGGAAAGTCCACGCTGATGCGTACGCTGGCCACCCTGCAGGAGCCTGATTCCGGGACAATATTTCTGGGCGATATTGATGCGCTAAAGCAGAAGGACGAGATTCGCCGCCGCCTTGGCTACCTGCCGCAGGAATTTGGTGTTTATCCCCGGATCTCAGCCCAGGACATGCTCAGCCATCTGGCTCTGCTCAAGGGAATTACCAACTCCCGCGAGCGCAAGGAAGTGGTGGCAGCCATGCTCCAGCGCTGCAATCTCTACGATGTGCGCAAGAAGGCTCTCACGGGCTTTTCCGGCGGCATGCGTCAGCGCTTCGGCATCGCGCAGGCCCTCATCGGTAATCCCCAGTTGTTGATCGTGGATGAACCCACCGCTGGGCTCGATCCCGGCGAACGCAATCGTTTCTACAACCTGCTGGCTGAGGTGGGCGAGCAGGTGATCGTTATTCTTTCCACTCACATCGTGGAAGACGTGATGGACCTGTGCACTAACATGGCCATCATCCATGAAGGCAAAGTCCTTTATCAGGGGCAGCCGCAGGACGCCATTGCCGGCCTTACCGGACGCATCTGGCACCGCACCATCGAGAAGGTGGAACTCGCGCATTACGAGCAGACATTCCGCGTGGTTTCCAACAAGCTTGTGGGAGGAAGGCCGTTTCTCCACATTTATGGAGAACAGCCGCCGGGCGATGGCTTTGTCTCCAGCCAGCCCGATCTGGAAGATGTTTTCTTTACCAAGATACGCAACTGGAATTAAGGAGAGATCATGTTCTGGCGAATCACCTGGTTTGAGATTTCCTTCTGGTTGCGCTCCAAAATGCTATGGGTGCTTTTTGGAGTGATGGCGGTCTGCATTTTTGGAGCGGTCAGCACATCTGACATCCAGTTTTTCATTGTGCTGACTAACACGCACCACAATGCCCCCTTTGTCATCAGCGCTTATTACGCTTACATGAGCCTGATCATGCTGCTGATGTCTGCTGCCTTTGTGAACTCAGCGGCGTTGCGCGACTTCCGCTTCAATACCAATCAAATCGTGTTCTCCACGCCCATGCGGCGGAGAGACTACCTTCTGGGCCGCTTCATCGGCGCGAGCATGGTGTCCGCTATCCCCCTG
The DNA here is from genome assembly GCA_035252525.1 of Candidatus Angelobacter sp. Taxonomy (GTDB): domain Bacteria; phylum Acidobacteriota; class Terriglobia; order Terriglobales; family Acidobacteriaceae; genus Angelobacter. The sequence continues at coordinate 4,447 of DATFDA010000098.1, forward strand.
CTCGGCGTCTCAGCCGGCATTCTGACAGCCAAGTACATGCCATGGGCTGATCCTGACCAATGGGGCCCGGTGAACTGGTCAGCGCATCTGCACGCAATTTTTATGATCGCTCTGCCCAATGCTCTCATCATCGCCGCGATTCTCTATGCCATTGCGGTGCTGGCGCGCAATGAAGTAGTGCCGTTTATCGGCGCGTTGGTCTTGCTGATTGGGTACATTCTGGCCGGAGTCCTGCTCCAGGACCTGCGTCACGAGCAATACGTGCTCTTTGCTGATCCGTTTGGCATTCGTACCTTTGCCTTGACGGCCAAATACTGGACGGTTGCGGAGAAGAACAGCGTTCCCGTCATGGCCACCGGTTTGATGCTGGTGAACCGGCTGCTCTGGGTTGCTGTAGCCATAGGCATCTTCGTCTTTTCCTATTTCCGCTTCAGCTTCTCTGAGAAAGCTTCCAAGGCTCGTCCTGCTGAGCCGGAATCTCAGGCGCAGCCAATCGCGGTTGGCCGTCCCGTTCCCAGCCCCGCCACCACCGCCTCTGCCTGGGCTCAATTGGTCCAATCTTTGCGAATCCACATCCGCGGCATGCTGGTGAGCATTCCTTTCATTATCATCATGCTGGCCGGGGGCCTTAACTGCCTTCTGGCTCTTTCCTTCAATGCCACCGAAGGTTACGGCAATTCAACTCTGCCGGTCACCTACTGGGTAGTGGACCTCATACGCGGCACCCTGTACCTCTTTGTCATTGTGGTCATCACGTTTTATGCCGGCGTCCTCGTGTGGAAAGACAAAGACGAGCGCATGGATGAAATTGTGGACGCCACGCCGGTTCCGGAATGGGTTTCTTATGCCACCCGACTGGTGGCGCTGGTGCTGATGGTGATGCTCGTCCAGGTTATCGCTCTGCTGGCCGGCATTGCGGTTCAGGCCTGGCACGGCTATCACCGGTTCCAGTTAGGCTTGTACGCTCACGAACTCCTGGTGCGCGACCTCTCTCTCTTTGTGCTGCTTTCGGTGCTTGCATTTTTCATTCACGCGCTCTCGCCAAACAAGTATGTCGGCTACGCCGGATATATTGGCTTTCTGGCGATTAACGCCTTCATTTGGCGTCCTTTGAATGTGGCCACCAACCTGGTCCAGTTTGCCGGAACGCCGAATGTGGTCCACTCAGATTTCTTTGGCGATGCGCCGTATCGCGCGTCATGGGACTGGTACACGTTTTACTGGCTTCTGTTCTCCGCGTTACTGGCCATTATT
>DATFDA010000099.1:0-10371 GCA_035252525.1 Candidatus Angelobacter sp.
CGCACCAGCACATGCCCAAGTTCCAGCTTCAGATCTCCCAGCTTCACACCAACAATTTCGGAAACTCGCAAACCGGCGGCATAGAGCATTTCCAGCATCGCCTGGTCTCTTTGAGCAAAAGCTTCCGCAAATCTCGAATCGACTTTCACCGCTGCCGATTTCACCATGGAATCAATTTCGCTTCCGGCTAAAGACTTGGGCAGGATTTTCCATTGTTTCGGCGAATCAATATCCAGCGTGGGATCGTGCTTCATCAGACGATCGAGCAAGAGGTACTTGTAAAAATGGCGCAGAGCAGAGAGCTTTCGCGCAACCGACCGGTCGCTCACTCCGTTGCTGAATAGTTGGCTGAGGAATGCACGTATGTCTTCTCGCCTGGCCTGGAGTAGTTCGCGACGCTTCGCCTGAAGGAACTCTGCAAACTGAATCAGGTCGGATCGGTAGGAAGATGCTGTCAGCGGCGCAAGCCCTTTTTCCACCCGCAGATAATCCAAAAAATTCTTCAGAATGCGCTCGTCAGCCGACTGCATGCCTTCAGTATGCCCTCAGGCAGTTAGACGGTAAATAACAACTGAGATACCTCAGATCCTGAGCCGTGGTGAAAGGAAAAAGCTCTGACCCTTTGAGCAGTGCTCTTAGACTGCTTTCTTTTTGGCTGCAGCTTTCTTTTCCGGCATGACGAAATCCTTTGCCAGAATACCGGTTTTCCGTGCAACCGTCACCGCGTTCAATGCGCTCTCCGGTTGCTCTTCGTGCTTGAAGAAGGCATACACCTCGCGCTGTGCCCTGTAGGCTTCCAACTCCTGCACAACCTTGTCCAGATCAGGCTGGCTGTATTCCGGCTCGCGAAAACGATAGTACAGAAAGTCAGCCGTGGCGATCTTGGGAGTGATAATCTTCTCGCTCTCCGCCCAGCACAAGGCCACGTTTTTCTTCTTAAGAATTTCGAAGATCTGGTCGTTGAACCAGGAGTCGTGGCGAAACTCGAATACGAATTGGTACGCGTGCGGCAGGCATTGCACAAAAGGTTCGAGCAGTCCTGCATCAGCCTTGAGGTTCGGCGGCAACTGGAAGAGCACCGGCCCCATCTTTCCCGACTGCCTCATCGGTTCCATGCTTTGCAGGAAGAACCGCATCGATTCTTCTGCATTCTTCAGCCGCTTGAAATGAGTGATGGACTGGTGCGCCTTGGCGGCAAAGCGGAAATCTGCCGTAGTACAGCCGACCCATCCTGCAATGGCGCTGGCTGTAGGCATGCGGCGGAAAGTTGCATTCAACTCTACCGCATTCAACTGTGTGGAATAGAACTCCAGAAATCGCTTGGAAGGAAGCTTCTCAGGAAAGAAGGCCGGCTTCCAGCTTGCGTAAGACCATCCAGAAGTGCCGATGTGCAGGTCCATTGAGCAAAGTATAGCTGCCGTTCTAACTTAACCGCAAAGGGCGCAATGGGGCCAAGGTCAAAGCTCAAGATGCAAGCTCCATTCTTTGTGAGGTCTGGTGACGTTTTGGGCCGAACGCCCGCCTTCGTTCGTCTGCATTTTCCGCGCTCATTCGCAGCAAAATTCCAGCTCACTTGTAAAGCAGGTATTTATTGCGCAGAATGCGAAAAGCTTCCAGAGCAACCTGCCAGCTTTCGGCGATGCTGCGCGGGTCTTCACCTTGCGCAATTGCGTCAAAAATACTGTGGTTGCCCAGAATGTCAATCAACTTGTTGATCTTCCAGTCATCGGGATAGAGTTTGCGCAGGGCCACTGCCAGTTCAACTCCCAACTCCGGTGCATCAAGCACATTGCGGTCGGTGACAATCAGGTTCACTCCGCCACAGGCATGCCCGGAATGCGTGCCGCTGTTGGGAGTAAACGTAACCGGCACAAAGCGAACGCCCGGGATCATTCGCCCATTGAGATATTCGGCAAAGGCACGAGCATTGATATAGGGCGCGCCCACCAGCTCAAATGGAGTGTCCGTGCCTCGGCCCACGGAAACGTTGGTGCCCTCAATCAGCCCCACTCCGGGATAAAGCGCTGCTTCGTTTACTGAGCGCAGATTGGGTGATGGATTCACCCACACCACGCCTGTGGAATCAAACCAGTCGCCACGCAGCCATCCCTGCATGGAAATCACGCGCAGGCGCGCGCCGATTTTTCGCTCCACGTTGAAGAGCTGTGCCAATTCGCCCAGAGTCATGCCATGCCGAACAGGAACGGGATGGTAGTCAGTAAAGTTCTTGAGATCGGGCTCGGAGACTGGCCCCTGGACCAGCGCGCCGGTGATGGGATCAGGGCGGTCAAGAACAATCACTTCAGTATTCGCGGCAGCCGCAGCTTCCAGCAGATACCCAAGCGTCGTTTCATACGTGTAAAAGCGCACGCCCGCGTCCTGGATGTCCATCACCACCGCGTCCAGTGTTTTAAGAACCTCCACTGGCGGTCTCTTCTTTGCATCGGAGTTGCCGTACAAACTGTAAACCGGAATTCCCGTCACAGAGTCAGTGGAATTGCCCACCTTTTCCGTATCCAGCGTGCCAGAGATGCCATGCTCAGGGCTGAAGATTGCAGCCAGCTTGATTCCGGGAGCGGACGCCAGCACATCAATGGTCCGCCTGCCCTCGGCATCTACTCCGGTCTGGTTGGTAAGCAAACCAATGGTCATCGTCGGCTTGTCCTGTTTCAGAGAGGCAAAATTATCTGCCTCCAGAACATCAATTCCCGTGAGCACGTGCCCATTGCGCACACGCACATGGCGCTCTGCGGATGCAAGCTCACTGTAACCGGTAATGGTCAGGAGTTTTTCTCTAGTGGGCGATGTAACATCCAGCTTCAGCGCCGCTGCTACTGCAGTAGCAACCCGTGAGCGTAGAGAAACCACGGGGGAACTCGCGCCGCGCGGGCGCACTGTATTCGTAAGCAGGATGATGTATGTATTGCTGTAAGGGTCAACCCACAGTGAAGTCCCCGTGTAGCCGGTGTGGCCAAAGGAGCCAACCGGCAGTAGCGCGCCCCTGTTGCTGGAAAACGGCGAATCAATGTCCCATCCCAAACCACGTACCTCCACGGCATTGGGGGGCTGCTGGGGCGTCGTCATTTTCTCTATGATGTCGGACGAAAGAATGGTCCGGCGGTCAATGAGCGCCTGCGCGTAAAGAGCAAGATCGCCGGCGGTAGAAAATACTCCAGCGTGTCCCGCCACGCCACCCATGCGCTCAGCCGTTGGGTCGTGGACCACGCCGCGGAGGACTCTGCGATCATCCACCGCAAGAGTCTCAGCGACCTTCGGCGTCCATGAAGGCGGCGGAACAAATCGCGTGTGCTTCATCCCCAGAGGCTGGAAGATATGTGCTTCCGCATATTTATCCAGCGGCATGCCGGATAGCCGCTGCACCAACTCGCCCAGTTCGATGAAGTTGATATCACTGTAAACAAACTGGCTGCCCGGTGGCGATTGCAGCTTTTCTTCATGGGCCATGCGAAAAGCCGTGTCTTGCCCGGACCACGGAATATTCAGCTCAAGGTCCGGCGGCAATCCGGAGAAATGGGTCATCAATTGGCGGATGCTGATGGATTCCTTCCCGTTCATGCCGAAATCAGGAATGTAATGCGATAGCGGATCCTCAAGCCGGACTTGGCCGTACTGCACCAGGCGCATCACGCTGGGCGTGGTGGCAACTACTTTGGTCAGAGAGGCGAGATCAAAGATCGTGTCCACCGTCATCGGCTCGCGTCGGGGCGTGAGCGCGCGGAAGCCAAAGGCTTTTTGATGGACCACGTGCCCATTGTGGCCCACCAGCAGGACTGCGCCGGTAATCGCCAGATCGTTCACCTGCTGCTGCACCAGCGCGTCTACTGGACCGAAATCGGCCGTAATCTTCGCTGCGCTCGCCTTTGTCTTTGACTTGGTTTTTTTGCCCTGCGGCTCTGCGGCAAAAGAAGAAAAGCTCAGCAGCACAATCGCGCTGAAAATTGCCAATCTGAACTTGAGTGTCATCCCTGGATTGAGTGTGTTATAAACCGAACACAAAAGCAACCCGAGGACGCCTCTGGACCACGTTACTAACAGTCTGCTACCCCACGCCTTCGCTGATCAGGACAAGCGTTTTGCCCGGGCATTCGCAGTTTTGCAAATGGCCATTGAGCAGCGAGCATTCCCGGGAGCATCCATCGCCATCGCGCATAGCGGGAGGCTTATTGCCAAGAAGGCCTTCGGGCGTTTTACTTATGATGCCGCTTCACCTCAGGTCACTCCACAAACGGTTTACGACCTCGCCTCTTTGACAAAAGTGGCGGCCACCACCGCAGCCTGCATGATCCTGTATCAGCGCGGCCAGCTTGATCTGGAACAGCGTGTCCGGGATGTGGTGCCTGCGTTCAGTGGCGAGGACTCGCGCAGGAACTTGATCACCTTCCGCATGTTGCTGGCCCACTCCTCCGGCCTGCCCGCATATGTAAAGCTCTTTGAAAGCTCACACACCCGTCACGAGCTGTTTCGGCAGGCATGCCAGGTGCCGCTTGCGCACGATCCCGGCTCGCATGCCGAATATAGCGACATCGGATTCATCTTATTGGGCGAAGCCTTGGAAAGGATCACAGAAACCGCTCTGGACGCCTTTTGCTGTCAGGAGGTCTTTGCACCGCTCGGCTTGGAGACCATGACCTTCAATCCAAGCCCGGATCAGCGAGAAAAGATTCCTCCTACTGAGGACGATAAGATTCTCCGCCATCGCGTCATCCAGGGTGAAGTCAATGATGAAAACGCCTGGGTCATGGGAGGAGTCGGCGGTCACGCTGGACTGTTTTCCACAGCCTCTGACGTCGCTCTCTTTGCCCAATGCATGCTCCGGGGCGGAGCACCGTTGTGGGATTTACACACTGTGGAGGTTTTTACGCGCCGTCAAACCACTCCCGCGGGTACTTCCCGGGCACTGGGATGGGATACGCCATCACCTCCGTCTCAATCCGGAAGGTACTTTTCGCCCAGGTCATACGGCCATCTGGGCTTTACGGGCACGTCCCTGTGGATTGATCCGCAACACCAATTGTCTGTTACTCTGCTAACAAATCGGACATGGCCTGACCGAGGTTCTCAAGCCATTAAACAGGTAAGACCGGCATTCCACAATGCCGTGATTGAAGCATTGAAGTGAACAGCACCCGCGCGCCTATCGATCAACTGGAAACCGAACAGCAGAATTCTGTCTCAGCCGAGCTTGATACTAAGTCCGCGCTGGAAATTGCCCAGCTTATCAACGATGAAGACAGCAAAGTGGCGGGAGCGGTGCAAAATGCTCTTCCGCAGATTGCAGCGGCCATTGACGCGATTGCTGAAGCCATCGGCTCTGGCGGACGCCTTATCTACGTGGGCGCCGGCACAAGCGGCCGCATTGCTGCCCTGGACGCAGCGGAATGCCCTCCTACCTTCAACACAGATCCCAGAACCGTGCAGTTTGTGATTGCCGGTGGCGAAAAAGCGCTCAGCCATGCCACTGAATTCAGCGAGGATTCGCGCAAGATGGGGGTTCGCGACCTCGCCAGGCGCAAGCCTGGGAAAAAAGATGTTGTCGTTGGCGTGGCGGCCAGTGGACGCACACCCTACACTCTGGCCGCGCTGGAATTCGCTCGCAAGAAACGAGCCTGCACCATTGCCGTGGTTTGCAATCCTGATACCGAAATCGGGCGAGCGGCAGATATTGAGATTGTTACGGAAGTCGGGCCGGAAGTCTTATCAGGCTCAACACGAATGAAGGCCGGCACAGCGCAGAAAATGGTGCTCAACATGCTTACTACAGGAGCAATGGCGCGGTTGGGCTATATCTACGGCAACTTGATGGTGAACGTGCATACCAAGAACCGCAAGCTGGTGGAACGAAGCGTGGGCATTCTGGAGAATGCAGCCGGCGTTGACCGCAAAATTGCCGAGCAGGCACTCAGGAAATCAGGCAACCGCGTAGCAGTAGGCCTCATCATGCTCAAGACTGGTTTGGGCAGGGTGCAATCCGCAGAAAAACTCAAGCGCGCTAAGGGGAACGTCCGAAAGGCGATTGAGGGCAGGTGATCTAAACTCAAGGCAGTTTTGGAATGAAGATCATAGCGAAAACTCGCGAAACTACTTCCGCGGCAGGGGTAACGCAGAGCCTGGTAAAAGATGTGGCCGAGATGAAGAAGGTTCCGGTACGCTTGAGGGTACCTTTTGACGGCTCTGCTCAATATGTACCAGAAAATCTTATGGACAAATTTGTAATCCGCGGCGGCAATCCTCTGCTGGGCTCCATCCGGGTAAGCGGAGCCAAGAATGCTGCATTGCCCGCAATGGCGGCCGCCATCCTGACTGACGAAACTCTGGTTCTTGAAAATATTCCTGATGTGCACGACATAAAGACTGAGCGGAACCTGCTCGTCTCCATGGGAGCGGAAGTCGAGTTGGGCTATGGCCGGGCGCATCATCGCACCACTATCAGTTGCCGCAACCTGGTCAATCCTGAAGCCGCCTATGAACTCGTGAAGACAATGCGCGCCTCAACGCTTGTGCTGGGCCCCCTGGTCGCACGCCTGGGTCGCGCACGAGTCTCCCTTCCCGGCGGCTGCGCCATTGGCGCCCGCCCAATTGATTTGCACATCAAAGGCCTGGAGCAGCTTGGCGCAACCATACGCCAGGAACACGGATACATTGAGGCCTCAGCCGACTGTCTGCGCGGGGGCCACATCCTGTTCGATAAGATCACGGTCACAGGCACGGAAGATCTCATGATGGCAGCGGCGCTGGCCGATGGTGAAACCTTGATGGAAAATTGCGCTCGCGAACCTGAGGTATCCGATCTTGCTGCCCTGCTGATCAAGATGGGTGCAAAAATTGAGGGCGCCGGCACATCTACAATTCGAATCAAAGGCGTCGGCAGGCTGGGCGGAGCGCGCCATCGCATTATTCCCGATCGCATTGAAGCAGGAACTTTTGTCATCGCCGCGGCGCTTACTGGCGGCGATCTCACCATCAACAACTGTGATCCTCGTCATCTGGGCGCGTTGTTGCAAAAGCTGGAAGAGTGCGGCGTAACTGTGGCAACCACCGCTGATTCGGTCCGGGTAAAAAACGGTCATCGCCTCAAGGCCGCTGACATGAGCACGGAAGAATATCCGGGATTCCCTACGGACATGCAGGCGCAATATATGGCCCTGGCCACGCAGGCAGAAGGCACCTCCCTCATCACGGAAAACATTTTTGAGAATCGTTTCATGCACGCGCAGGAATTAGTCCGCATGGGCGCAAACATCAAAGTTGAGGGCAGTCGTGCAGTTGTACGCGGCCATACTCCTTTGAGCGGAGCCGCCGTTCAGTGCTCTGATCTCCGTGCTTCGGCGTCACTGGTAATCGCAGCCCTGGTCGCGGAAGGTGAGACCATCCTTGATCGTGTCTACCACATCGATCGCGGGTATGAGCGGATTGAAGAGAAACTGCGCAACGCCAACGGCCAGATCAGGCGCATTGGCGAAATGCTGCCTAAACGCACTCAGGTTCCGGCAGGCGTAGCCTAGACGCCTGCGGGATTGGGAGTAATACTGGCTGGATTATCCTTCTTCACTGGAACGTTTTAACATCAGGGAAGACAAGAGCAGAACAATCACCACAACCGCAGCAAGACCATAAAACACATCAGCCATTGAAGCTTGATTTCCTCAGGTGAGTATTTTTGCTTTCAGGAGAAATCGAATTCTAGCACCTGAGTAGCTGGATTGTACGTAAAGTAAAGTTAACACTATTGTTACCTTTGCGATGAACGCGCAGCAGATTATAGTTTTCTTAGTTTAGACTTCTTATCTCTTTAATCTCTCTCTACTCAACCTACCTCGAGCTGCTTTTCATCTCCGCAATCATGGTTGTGTTCTTGTGAACTCCTGAAAGAGTCTGCCATCCACGGCGTGAAAGGTCCCAGAAAATTAAGTAGCCGGATAGCGCTGCACATGCCAGCAGCACCAACCCGGCCAGCCATGCGCCGAAAACAATCTTGCCGATGCCGAACAGCGTGCCGTAAACCATCACACAGCCCATAACCCAATCGAATGCATTGCTGCCCAGGTCGCGCACTTCTGCCATCTCCGGAGCCATGGAAGCAACTTTCTTCCAGCCATAGATCGTGGGATGGACACGGCGGTAAAAGCTGAGCAGCTTGTCATCGGGCTCGGCAGGCGTTATGAAAGTGGCGATCACCCAGGCTAAAGTGGTGCAGCCGGCGGTGATGAGCGACGTCTTGGCAAATACCACGGCGTCATTTCCGCTGAAGGTCAGGCGGTGAAGAATCAGGGTCACCACGGCAGCCACGGTCATGGCTACAATTTCACTCCAGGCATTGATGCGCCACCAGTACCAGCGCAGGATGTATACAGCGCCGGTACCAATCCCCAGTTCCAGCACAATTTGCCAGCCCTGCCCAATGGAGGTCAGTTGGCTTGCAACATAGCCGCTGATGAGCACCAGGACGATCGTAAATGCCCTCCCAATGGCTACATAGTGGCGTTCACTGCGATCGCGCGCAAAAAACCGTCGATAGAGGTCATTTACCAGATAAGACACGCCCCAGTTCAACTGCGTCCCCAAAGTGGACATGAATGCAGCAAGAAAAGCAGCAATCATCACCCCGCGTAAAGCCGGCGGCAAATAGTCTCGCAGGACCATGACATAGCCCTGCTGCGGATTGGCGGCGAAGGCTGCGTTGGGATGGAGACCTCCAGCAGGCGAATATACCGCCAGAGCTACCAGGCCCGTAATTATCCAGGGCCACGGACGCAAAGCGTAATGAGCAATGTTGAACCACAGGGTTGCGCCCAGGGAGTTCTTCTCATCGCGGGCGCAGAACATGCGCTGCGCGACGTAGCCGCCGCCTCCAGGCTCCGCTCCCGGATACCATGCAGACCACCATTGCACGCCTAGATAAGTAAGGAACGTGAGTACAGGCAGCGTCCAGAGTGCGCTTGACGCAATCCCCAGGTGGAAGTCAGGGAGGAAAGCAAGTGGATTGCTGGTCTGCTGACCTGCCAAGTGTCTCGCCTGCTCAACTACCTGCAAGCGGAACCGCAAAGCCTGCATGCCGCCAATCTTCACCACTGCCACCCAGGCAAGCACAATCACCATTGTCATCTTCAGAATGAATTGGAAAAGGTCCGTCACCAGCACGCCCCAAAGCCCGCCGATGGAGGTATATATCCCGGTGAATGGAATCAGGATCAAAACGCAGATAAGAAGCGCCGTATGCTCCGGCTTGCCCAGCGTGTAGCTCAGCAGCACGTGGCCGCCCAGCGCCACTTGCAGGACCTTGCCCTCGCGTATCATGGGGCCCAGCAGCACGGAAATAATGCTGATCATGGCATTGGTGACCCATCCCAGGATCAGGCAATTCATCACGAGCCCCAGATACACGGCCTTGAATCCTCTTAGGAAGGCCGCTGGTTTCCCGCTGTAACGAATCTCCGTCAGTTCCACATCGGTCAGAATTTCAGAGCGACGCCAGTATCGGGCAAAGAAGAAGACGGTCAACATGCCGCCCAGGCATGCGCTCCACCAGATCCAGTTCCCTGCAATCCCCTGCGTCGCAATCACTCCGCTGACAAAGAGAGGCGTATCGGCAGCAAAGGTCGTGGCCACCATTGAGGTGCCCGCCAGCCACCAGGAGACGGTCCTGCCGGAGATGAAAAACTCTTCAGTGTTGCCTCCGGCGCGGCGGCGATAATACATGCCTATTGCAAGGTTGATCAGCAGGTATCCCGCGATCACCAGCCAGTCTATCCAGGTCAGGGGCAAAGCGCCCTCCGTGCTAGCTCAAGATTTCAGGATGATGTTGCAAGTCTAACAAATTCAGGATGCGCCAGAACTCCAGCAAATCGCTTACTGGACTTCAGGCGATAACACTCAAGAGTCCGCACTTATGCGGCTGAGTGGCCATTGGCGGAGCTTGTACCCTTGTTCCCGTTAAGAATTGGGAACCGCTCCAGCGGAAGCACGCGGGCAAGATGATGAATACGGTAAATCTGGTCCGGAGAGATTCTTCGTGGGACAATCACTTCAAAGCCCTGGGGTCGAATCTCGCGTAGAAACCATTCTATTGCCTTTTTCGCTGTGATTTGCTTGTGGCGTTCGCGGTAGTGTCCCACCCACACGGGTTCGGACTCAGGAACACGAAAATACATTGCCGCCACGCGCAAGTGTCCGCGGTCCTTTAATTCGTGCAGCCATTGGTGGGAAACATGGAAACTGCGCGCTGCGGGCATGGCAAAAATCCCCGCAGGATGGTCATCCTGCCCTCGCATCCGCGTGATTCCCTGGCGGAGAATTGTGTCCACGTTCCGCTCCGGTGTGAGATGAACGAAGATCACCATCGGTACCTTGGAT
>DATFDA010000100.1:0-18243 GCA_035252525.1 Candidatus Angelobacter sp.
GATAGCTGCTTGCCATGGGGGTCGCGCCATTTGAAGAAGATGTATGGGGACTTTGCGTCCCAGTAGAGACCTCGGGGAAGTTTGGGCCGCTTGCGGTTCTTCATGCCAGGATGTATTTGCTACAAGACGAAAACTCGGGCAAATCGCACGTGTGTCGAGCACGCTACTCGCGGCCTCACCATCTCGCTTACTCAATTTGCATCGTCTTTCCCGCGTGTTCCGGCGTACTCCTGTGTGTGCCAGCGGGTTGACAAACAATTTGGTAAGAGGACCGTTTTTTGCGGGAATCGAAGAAGCTAAGTTGTTGATTCTAAACTGGCTGCCCCCCAGGGATTCGAACCCCGATATGCTGATCCAGAGTCAGCTGTCCTGCCGTTGAACGAGGGGGCAGTTAAACACGCGAGAACCGGCGGGAACAGCCGGCTGTCATCATTTTATGGCGGGCAACTGATAAGGTCAACGTGCACTGCTGGATCAATCCAGCTTGATCTGCGCCAGCGTACTGTTGACCATGTCCGTTTCTGGCTTGCATTCATGCTTTGCGAAATCTGCCAGCAATTGTTCTTTGGCTTTGTCGGGATCGGACATGAACTCCTGCCGCGTTCTGAAGGTTAGTCTGCATACATCACAATAGGCGACGCTTGGAGTGATTCCCATAAATCGCACGATCTGCATGTTTCTCTCAGCCATGCCAACATCATTGCAGGGGAAAGCAGGGCAGTCAACTTGCATTCAAGACTGAACATAAGGATGCTTTTAGCGAGGCGTCCAAAGCGGATGGGTAGAGAAGAGCCCGGCGCCAAACCCAATTTGATACGCAACCACAAGGCCGAAAAGCAGGCTGAGCACTCCTGACGCCAGTCCCAGGCGCCTCGCAAAGGTTTTGCTGCCGTGACCCACAAAATGAAGTGCAGAAGCAATGCTCATGGTAATCAACATCATCCCCGCAACCGTGCCGGCGCCGAAAATGAGCAGGTAGGCCACAGCCCAGCGCGGATTTCGAATGGTGGTAAGCACCAACAGTGCCACGGCAGCGGAGCCGGCCAGGCCATGCACAATGCCGATAATGAGTGGCCGTATTTGCTGGTAGAACCCGATCTTGCCGAACACGCGGTCCAGCAAACTCAGCGGCGTCTGCTCAGGATTGTGTGGATGCGTGTCCGGCGAATGGCTATGAGAATGGGTGTGGACGTAGTCGCCATGGCTGTGTGCGTGCGAATGGATGACTTCAGGGTGATTGTGGCCCTCTTCTGTGTGTGCCACAGGCAGGGCGCGTAAGAAACTTGAGATGTTCATCAGACCCAGAACCACCAGCATGAGCCCGACGGAAAATTCCATGCTCAGCCCAACGCGCGCTGGAATGACCACGCCAAAAAGAATAATAAGAGCGCCAACAAAGAATATTGTCAGTGTGTGGCCGATCCCCCAGAACACTCCCGTCCAGGCCGCGCGCCCAATCCTGCGTTGATGGCTCACAATCGTGCTTACGGCAATTACATGGTCAGGATCCGTCGCGTGCCGCATCCCAAGAAAAAAGCCCATGGCAATAATAGAAAGAAGACTGATCATGATCTGGTTTCAACCTGCGTAGATACCGCTTCAGCACGCCGCTGGGCAATGTAGTCCATAAAGTCACTGATTCCCAGCCCTGACTTAGCGGACACCTTGAAAATCTTCATTCCCGGCCGCACCACTTCGATATTAGCGATAGCGGCGCCTTCGTTAAATTCAACTGCGGCTGCCAGGTCCATTTTGGTGATCACGGCCACGTCCGCGCTATTGAAGATAGTCGGGTACTTGAGTGGCTTGTCTTCACCTTCGGTTACCGACATCAATACCATGCGAACATTCTCGCCGAGGTCGTACGAAGAGGGGCAAACCAGATTACCCACATTTTCAATAAAGAGAAAGTCGAGCTTGCCCGTGCCCCAGCCTTTCATGGCGGTTTCCACCATTGCGGCTTCCAAATGACAAAGCGTTCCTGTTGTGATCTGCTTTACCGGAGCCTGGCTGCGGGCGAGCCGCACGGCATCGTTTTCTGTAGCCAGGTCGCCCACCAGAGCGGCTACACGGCAGCGCTCGTGAAGCAAGGTGAGTATCTTTTCAAGAAAAGTTGTTTTACCGGCTCCGGGGCTTGAGACCAGGCTGACGACGAACACACCTTCCGCGCCAAAGCGATCACGCAACGCGCGCGCGACGAAATCATTTTGCTTCAAAACGTTCTTCCGAACCTCAAGAAGCCGAGGGGTACTCATTCTTCTATCTCCAGAGCGGAAACTTCCAATTCTTTTCCATGGACCACTGCGGCGGAAGGCGTTCCGCAGTCAGGACAACTGAACCACTGCGTGGAACTCAGCACGCGCGGGGCACGGCACCGCTCACAAAAAATCTCCACAGGTATTTCTTCAATCAGCAAGTCAGAGCCTTCCAGAGGAGTGCCGGTGCAAGCCATTCCGTAGCAGGAGAGCAGCGCCTCTTTGACCACGCCGGAAAGAAGTCCCAGCTTCAGATGGACCGCGGTGATTTTGGCATTGCGCGCCTGCGCTTCTTCCTGCGCCATATCAACAATACTCATTGCCAGAGAAAGTTCGTGCAAGCGTCTTCAACTCCTTCTGGTCTCGATTGCACTAAAAGCGGCCAGCGCGGCTTGGCCCAGGCTGATACCACCATCGTTAGGCGGGACTGCATGGTTAGTCCAGATTTGAACGCCTGTGCCGTGAAGTAACAACTTCATATCTTCAAGAAGCAACTCATTCTGGAAAACGCCGCCAGAGAGTACAACCGTATCCAGTATGTAGCGCTGGCAAAGTTCAGCAGTGGCAGCGGAGAGGCCGCAAGCAACGCCTCGCTGGAATGCCCGAGCGACATCCTGCAGCGGCCGTTCGGCTAGGCGATCTTGAATCACAGACTCCAGCAGCGGCCAGAAATCGAGCTGATCTGCTACAAACGGAAATGGATACGCATGATCAGAACGTGAGCTGCGTGCCAACTGCTCCAACCAAATGGCGGCTTGTCCTTCATAACTGACTGGCCGAGTGAATCCGATTACTGCAGCGGCTGCATCAAACAACCGTCCCATGGAAGTGGTGGTGAATGTGCGTATTCCTTTACGGACCAGTTGTAGTGCGTCCTTATAACGGGAGCTGAAGTGAAATGGCGCTCCTGTGAGGTCTGGAAGTTGCTCGCTTTCTGCTAGAAATCCTGCTGCGGCCTGGACTGGATATTCCGCCGCCGCATCGCCGCCGGGAAGAGCCGCTGGGCGGAGATGGCCGGCTCGCTCAAAGCCGCGTTTCAAAGATCCAACCAGAAATTCGCATCCCCAGATCGTGCCGTCGTCGCCGAACCCGGTGCCGTCACAGCTTATGCCCAGCACTCGTGTGTCCCATGCCTCACGCTCCGCAAGTACTGAGGCTATGTGGGCACGATGATGCTGGAATGCGAGCACGCTCTGGCAGCTTTCAGCGAGGAGAGAAGCGTACATCGTCGAATGATATTGAGGATGAAGGTCATGGACGACAAGCAGATCGCGCCAGTTCACGTCGTAAATTGAGACCAGGTCTCGAACCGTCTTCTCGAAAGCCTGAAAGGCTTGATGGTGTTCCAGGTCTCCAATGTGCTGACTGACAAATGCCTGGCCATCAACCACTAGCGTAATCGTGTTTTTCAGGTCAGCGCCAAGCGCGAGAATAGGGTGGGCACTGGGCAGCTTGGCAACGGCGCTTGGAGCATAGCCGCGTGCGCGACGCAAGATAACCGGGCCGAACGCTCCCACGCGTGCAACGGAATCGTCTACGCGGCGAGCAATCGGCCGTTCGCCAATCAGAAAAGCGTCTGCAATGCCAGAAAGGCGTTGAAGAGCGTCATTGTCTTCATAAGCAATCGGTTCGCTGGAACGGTTGGCTGAGGTCATTACCATCACACCGGGAGCATTGCCTGCAAAAAGTAAATGCTGGAACGGAGTGTAAGGAAGCATCACGCCAAGCTCGCTAGTATCCGGCGCGACCTGCGGCAGCTCAATCTTTGCAGGTCCCAGCACAATGGGTCGAGCAGGCGAGGTAAGCAACTCTTCAGCTTCAGGCGACAGCTCTATGACTTCACGAGCAGCCTCCAGATTGGGCACCATCACTGCGAAGGGCTTTTCTTTGCGGTATTTGCGTTCACGCAGTTGTGACACAGCCTTGATATTCCGTGCATCACAGGCCAGGTGATAGCCACCGAGTCCCTTGATGGCCAGGATCTTGCCCGCACATAGAAGCCGCACAGCCCGGGAAATTACCTGCTTCTGATCGCGCAGAATTGTGCGGTCTTCGCCCAGACAATATTGCGGGCCGCATTCGGAGCAGGCAACGGGCTGAGCGTGGAAACGGCGATTTACCGGGTCATGATATTCGCGACTGCAATACTCATCCAGCGGCCAGGCTTTCATCGTGGTGTGCGGACGATCATAAGGCAGCTTCTCAATCACGGTATAACGTGGGCCGCAATTAGTGCAGTTGATATAAGGGTAGGAAAAGCGGCGGTCGGCCGGGTCGAGAACCTCGCGCAGGCAGTCATCGCAAACCGGCAGGTCAGGAGAGACACGAACCGTGGGGCGGCCCAGACGTTGGCTTTCGCGGATGCTGAATGAATCAAGCCCTTGCGGCTGGGCCGGCGCAATTTCAATTTCTGCAATACTCGCAGCAGGCGGAGGTTTCAATTTCAATTCACGCACAAATGCTTGCAGAGATTGCTCCGGGCCTTCCAGGAAGATTTCAACACCCTGTTCTCCGTTGAGCACCCATCCGGCAAGCGTGTTGTCATGGGCCAGGCGATACACAAATGGGCGGAAGCCAACGCCCTGCACCACGCCTCGCACGCGAATGGAGCAGGCGCTAGCCACTGTTATTTCTCCACCATACAGCCACGCCCGCGAAAGCCGACTTCCACGACTCTGCCATCCTCCACCAGCACAGGCACAGTGCGGACGTCAGCAGCTATTTCCCGCAAACGAGCACGTGCCTGCGAATCGGCTTCCACGTCATATTCCACGAAGTCACGGCGACCAAACTCCAGCCACTCCCGCATCTCCAGCGTGTATGGACAACGCGCAGCGCCAAACAGCTCAAGCTTCGCCACGACGGAGCACCTCCAGCATTTCGCGTATCACGTGATAAACGGAAGCCTGCACCTCCTGGATACGGGGAATGTAATCAGAGTGGATGACAACAGGGAAATCAGCGATGCCTCGCCGCAGAATCTCACCACCATCGTAGCCAAGCAGCGCAACCGTGAGCAGATCGTGTTTGCGCGCTTCTTCAAGGGCCATAATGATATTGCGCGAGCCGCCGCTGGTGGAGATGCCAATAGCCACGTCTTCAGAACGCAATTGTGCGACCAGTTGACGAAGAAAAATCACCTCTGTGCCGATATCGTTGGCAACGGCTGTGATGTTGGCGGGCTCCATCGCCAACGAAATCGCCGGGATTCGCTGGTAGCCTTCAGGAGGCATCACGCAATCAATCGCCCAGTCGTTGGCGTCGGTGGCCGAACCTCCATTGCCGAAGATGATGAGTTTGCCTCCGCGAGCGAGCCGTTCATGAATCGCATGCGCCGTGCTGCCGATCTGCTCGGCCTGTTCAGACGCTACTTGTTCGCGAAGGCGCGCGTCATCGCGGACTTTGATCTTGATGGAGGCAGCTACCTCCGCGGCCAGATCTTTTGTCTCTTGTTTTTGCTGGCCGAGGAACGGATAGAGAAATTCAGAAGCCCCCACATCATGCCCCAGTTCACGATGCTCGAAGTAGACATGAACGGTCTCCCACAACGTGTGATAGAGGATCTCAATCAACTCCTGGTGCATGAAAGCATCATTTGTTGGAGACTGCAGCGCAAACGCGGCCTGCGGGCCAGGCAGCGCAAAGGTCATGGCACCGCGTTGCTGGGCGATGGCCAGTGCTGCCGCAACCCGAGCATCACCTTGCGGCGGGCCGAAGCCCATCACCATGTCGTCTGAGTGAAGGATGGTTTCCAGCCAAGGGCGGAACAACAGCGAGAGGTCCAGTGCCGGCAAAGCTCTCTTGCCTACAATTACAGGATGCACAAACTCCACAGAGACGTGTTGTGCATCCGTAGCATAAGGTCCACGGCCAAACGCCAGCAAACGTCCGCCACGAAGAAAGCGCTCTGACATCTCGCGGCATGCCGCAGCCAGCCGTTCTGCTTCACGTGAAAAGAATTCTTCAAATAGATGATTCCGCGCAAGCAGCCGTTCTTGTATCTGCGTTGCCAGTTTTGAGGTGGTAATCATTTTGTTCAGCAGATTCTTGGCAAAGGATCACCAACCAGCATGTCTATAATCCGGCTTCCACCATAACGTGTTGTGATAAGTACGGCCGCAGCAGGCTGTTCACGCACTTCGCCGATGATGCGGGCACCTTCGCCGCCTGCCGCCGCGTTCAACGCCTTAATTGCGGCATCAGCATTGTCGGATGAAACCACTGCAAGAAACTGTCCTTCATTGGCAATGTGCAAAGGATCAAGTCCCAGCAACTCACACGCGCCACGTACGGCATCTCTTGTAGGAACCAGTTCCTCTTCTAGAACCATGCATAACCCGCAGTCACGCGCCAGTTCATTCAGTGACGTGGCCACACCGCCCCGAGTAGGATCGCGCATCCAGCGGATGCCCGGAGCAGCCGCGACGGCCAAAGCTTCCACCAGAGGCAGAATGCAACGAGTGTCAGAACTCAAGTCAGCTTCGAAATCCAGTTCGCCGCGGGCGAGAAGAATGGTGATGCCGTGATCACCGATTGGCCCGGAAAGAATAATTTTGTCTCCGGGTTGAACCGAAGCCGGATCTACTTTTACGCCCGGAAGAGGATGGCCAATCCCAGTGGTGGTGATGTACATCTTGTCAGCCTTGCCATGCTCCACCACCTTGGTATCACCCCCGACAATGGAGACGCCGGCCCGGCGCGCCGCTTCAGCCATGGCGCGTACTTCAGCTTCGAGCGTCGAAGTCGCCAAGCCCTCTTCCAGCACGAAGGTTACGACCATCACTTTTCCGCACGCGCCCGAAACCGCCAAATCATTCATGGTGCCGTTGACAGCAAGCTCGCCGATGGAACCACCGGGAAAGCGCAACGGGTTTACCACGAAGCTATCTGTGGTGACGGCGAAAGAGGCGCCGTTGATCTCTACGTGAGCAGCATCCGCAAGCGCTTGCGGCGTTGCGCCCGAGAGAAGAGGAACAAAGAGGCCCTCCACCAGTTTGCGGCTTGCCTTGCCTCCCGCGCCGTGGGCCATCTCAATCTGCGGCTCGCGAAAACGAATTGCAGGGGCAGCATTCTCAGCGGCAGGCGTGTGTGATTGCTCTTTCTTTATGCTGCCGAATGAATGCTGGTCACCGCTTCCTTGCGGAGTTGATAGCTGTGATACGCTGCGCATGAACCCTCTGTAGAAACCATAAGCGCGCCAATCGGATGCTCCGGCGTGCATTCCTTTCCGAAGAGCTTGCACTGGGCAGGTTTGAGCACACCCTTAAGCACTTCGCCGCATTGGGCTGCGCGTGGATCGGTGACGCGCACTCCGGGCACCTGAAACCTGCGCTCGGCATCCCACTCCGCGTAGCTGTCGCGCAGCCGCAGGGCTGATTGGGAGATAAAGCCCAGACCGCGCCATTCGAAGTAGGGACGCAGTTCAAAAACCTCTGCCATGGCGCGCAATGCCGCGCGATTACCCTCCCATGGCACTACTCGCTTGTACTGATTTTCCACTTTGGCTTGACCCGCGCGCAATTGACGCAAGATCATCACGATGGATTGCAGCAGGTCGAGCGGCTCAAATCCGGAAACCACAATTGGCTTATGCTCATTCCGGGCAATCCATTCATAAGGCCTGCAGCCGATGACCGTGGAAACGTGTCCCGGACCTATAAACGCGTCCAGGCGCATGTCGGGCGAATCGAGAATGGCCCGAATGGCGGGGATGATGGTCACGTGGTTGCAGAATACAGAAAAGTTTTTTATGCCTTCGGCTTTGGCCCGCATCAAGGTCAGGGCAGTGGAGGGCGCGGTGGTCTCAAATCCAATGGCAAAAAACATTACATGCTTGTCAGGATTGGAGCGCGCCAGCTTGAGCGCGTCGGAGGGTGAATAAACGATCCGGACATCAACGCCACGCGCCTTATGTTCCAGCGGACTACCGTGAGTTCCCGGCACGCGCATCATATCGCCGAAGGCGGTGAACATCACTGAATGGTCAGTGCTTTCAGCTACTGCCAGGCCATCATCAATCCTTCCCATGGGGAGCACGCAAACCGGACAGCCAGGGCCGTGAATCAATTCGATATTCGCAGGTAGAAGATCCTTGAGTCCGAAGCGGTAAATAGCATGTGTATGTCCTCCGCACACTTCCATAAAGCGGTAGTGCCGCGCAGGATCAATGAGGCGCCGGATTTCTTCAGCCGTTTTGGTAATGATTTCAGGATCGCGGAACTCGTCAACAAATCGCATCGTGCTCTCCAGAACTGGGGACGCGGAGCTTATTTGGGAGAACTCAGTGTGGCTTTTCGCGAACAGTGGAATTCGGCCCTGTTTCTTCCAGGCCGTAGCCCTGGACCTCCTGCATTGCCTGTTCAGCCTCTCCCAGCATGGCAAGCGTGCGCATCTGCTCCAGCGCGTCTTTTTCGCTGATTTTGGACATGGCAAAGCCCACGTGAATCAGGACCCAATCACCGGGCTTGGGCATATCATCCTGCAGCAGCCCAAGGTCGACTTTGCGTCGGACCCCAACGACCTCCACAGTTCCCAAAGTGGGAGAGCCTTCCAGCACATCAATAATTTTTCCCGGTATGGCCAGACACATTGTGTACTCCAGGAGAAAGGCAATGTTTCGTGGCGTTGCCCGAAAGCCTTGCCTACTGTGTTCTTGCGGAGCGATGCGCCAACTGCTGCGTGTCCACTTCCAGACGTCCACGGACGAACATTCCAGTGCCGCTGCCTTTAGCGTTGGATGCAGAAAGGAGCAGGCGTGAGTGGCCGAGAATTAAATCGCAATTACGATGAAGAATGCTCCTGGACGCGGTTGTGCGAAGATGAAAAAGGGCTGCCGTCTTGCGGGTAGACCGGCAGCCCTTGCTACGACTGCCACACATGCAGCAGTCGTAACCCTGTTTTGCCGCAAAAACTG
Source organism: Candidatus Angelobacter sp. (assembly GCA_035252525.1). GTDB lineage: Bacteria > Acidobacteriota > Terriglobia > Terriglobales > Acidobacteriaceae > Angelobacter. Next base: position 9,169 of record DATFDA010000100.1, read on the forward strand.
TATGTTCTAAGGTGAAAAACTTAGATGCAGCCAAGCATAACTCATTTCATCGTTAACTCTTACTAATTAAATTTACTTAGAACCAACTTTGAGCACCCCTGATTGCACAAAGGCCCCGGTTCTGATGCAATTTGGGCCGCAAGCCCTTAAAAGTGGCTCGGGCGGGGCACTTTGAAGAATTAAACGGAGGAGATGGTGGATAGCGCCGCACAGAGCGTGGGCAGCACGCGGAATTTGGCTCTCATTTATATTTCCGCCTGGTTCCGCTCGTTTGGAATCGGCTTGCTGGGAGTAGTGTTGGGTGTTTTCCTCTCGCGTCGCGGCGTCTCCACCCCGGCGATTGGAGCCGTGTTAGCAGCAGGATTAGCCGGATCGGCCACAGGCACTCTTGCAATTACATTCAAAGCTGATCAACTTGGCCGCCGGAGGGCTCTTTTTGTTCTGTCATTGCTTACTGCCCTCGGTGCCGTGCCCTTAATCTGGAATTTTTCGCTGCCAGCGCTGGTGGCCATTGCATTTTTCGCCATGCTGAACGGCATGGGGACTGACCGCAGCGCAGCCTACGCTTTGGAGCAAGCGGTGCTTCCGGGGCTGGTAACAGACGAGAAAAGAACCTGGATGCTTGCCTGGTACAGCCTTGTGCTCGATTCCAGCGGAGCCCTCGGCGCGCTGGCTGCGGGCTTGCCTTTTCTGGCGCGGAAGTATTTGGATATGGATTTGGGCAGAGCGTACCAGCTATTGTTCGTGGGCTTTGCTGCCATCAATCTGGTGAGCGCCGTGCTTTATCTTTTCTTATCTGATCGGGTGGAAGTCATCCGGCTCTCTGGCGCAGCCGGTCCCAAAATCCAGATTTCTCTCCAAACCCGGAAAACAGTCCGGCGTCTCTCCAGCCTTTTTGCCCTGGATGCATTCGGAGGAGGCTTTCTGATTGATGCTCTGGTGGCCTACTGGTTTTTCAAGAGATTTGGAATTGCAGAAAACCGGCTGGCCATTCTGTTCTTTGCAGTGCATGTCTTGAATGCATTGTCACATCTGGGAGCGGCTGCCCTGGCCAGGCGATTCGGTTTGATAAAAACTATGGTCTTCACGCACTTGCCTTCCAGCATCTTCCTGATCGCCGTACCGCTTGCTCCTTCACCGTTTTGGGCGGTCGTGCTGTTTCTATTGCGCGAGTCACTGGTGGAGATGGATGTCCCCACGCGCCAATCGTATGTGGCAGCCGTGGTTGCTCCGGAGGAGCGGACATTCGCCAGCGGAGTGACCAATCTAACGCGGAACGTTTCCTGGGCGGCGGCGTCATCCACCGCGGGCGTGTTAATGCAGGATGTTGCATTCTCCATGCCGCTGCTTTTGGGAGGAGGAATGAAGATTGTTTATGACATCCTCCTCTGGCGGGCTTTTCGGCATGTCAAGCCGCCGGAAGAGCAGAGTAATAAATGAATATTACCGGCGGCTCCGCAGCAGGCGGTAAATGGATTCCAGGCGTTCTTCTGTTTCCTGCGCAAGCAAGCGGCGGCAGCACTGGAGCCGGAGAGACCTGAGGGATTTATCTCCTGCCCGGCAGGATCACGCAGATAATGCTTCTGACCGCGCATGAAGTCCAGAGCCTTTGGGTTCAAACTGGAACAGCCCTGCGTCCGTCTGATGTAAACGCTTCAGCAGGTCTTCCCATAGAGGGCCAAGAATCGGAATCTTCGCCAATTCATTTTTTGCAGTAAGCGCATGTTCCGGCTTGATGGCGTGGGGCGTCAGACCGGTAGCCTGCGCGGCGGAAGCCACACTGATATTGCGCTGGCACGTGCCTTCCAGCAGCATCATGCGAAACAGCGCCGATTGTATGTTGGGCCCGCTGGTTATGGCGCCGTGGTTGGGCAGCAGAACCACGGGCTTGTTGCCCAGAGCCTGGGCGAACGGGCGTACGCGTTCTTCTGATTGGGCCAGCCCCGTGAACTCCTCGTCAAGAATCTCGATATCGCCGGCCAGCAAGCAGCTCTCCTGATCGTAGGTATCCGGCAGCTTTCGGAACGTCGTCCAGGTCACCACGTTGGGAGGATGAGTGTGCGCGACTGCCGCAATATGCGGATTAAAACGGTGAATCACGCCATGCAGATGAATGGTCTCATTCACGTAGGGTTTCACAGACGGATCATGCTCCAGGACGGCGCCGTTGAAATCCATCGTCAGCACGTCCGCCGGTGTCATGGTAGCGAAGGAGGGGCCAAAGCGGTTCACCAGCATCCGGTTCTCGCCGATGGTGATGCTCAAGTGGCCGGCATTGCCGACGCTCAGGCCAAAGCGGTAAAGCAGCCGCGCGGCGCAGCAGAGATCAAATTTCAAGTTGTTCACGTCCATAACCGTCCTCCAACGCTGGTGTTTGCTACGACATCATCTGGTTTCTTCGTCGAGATACTTCACCAGATGCAGGTAATCCTCACGCGCAGGCAGAAAAAAGTCCAGATTCATGACCGGCTCCGTCCCAAGGGGCTCAATGTAATGCGTCACTCCGGCGGGAATCACCAGAAAAGAGCCAGGTCCAACTTCATGCCCGGTATCACCTATATGGTAAATGGCGCGGCCGCTCACGATGTACGCCAACTGCTCAAACGTGTGGCTGTGCGGGTTCAGCTTCATGCCGGGATGGCATTCATTCATGACCATCATCATATCTTTCCACTTGAAACCCTTGCGGCTGATCCCTGCGCGCACAACTTCTGAAGGAATGTGGTCCCAGTTGTAAGCCCTGCCGCTCGATTTCTGCTCTGTCTTGGCGCTCATCAGCTACGCTCCTTTTTTTGCGGGCAAACGCCGCTCAGCCGTTTCTTCCAGGCCCAGCAATGCTTCAGCATTTTTCTTGATCATGAATTCAATCTCTTGTTCTTTGATACCGATGTCGAGCAGCTTCTCCACCGTGTAGCGGAGACCTTCCACGGGCAGAGGGTTGTTTTTCTGCCCGAGATCCGAGCCCAGAAGAGTGCGCTCGGGGCCGACCAGTTCAATCCAGCGCTTGAGCCGGTCAAAGTCCCAGAAGTGGAACGTCGATTCGGGGTGATACATGCACATGGAGTGCTCAATGTAAGCGCCCAGCCGGACAAACTCCTGTACATCCTGCTCGCTGGCGTCGATCACAAAATCAGGATGGTTGATCAGCATCTTGCGCACACCTATTTCTTTCGCGGCGCGCAACAAAGCCAGTGCTTCCGGAACGGAGACGTGGCCTGAGGACAAGATGGCATCAGCTTCGGCAATCAACTCAAGAATGACTCGCGCCTGGGGAAGAAGCTCGCCTTTTTCATCCAGCACCTTCACGGGAATGTCCGGGAGCTCACGGCCCACCTGCGAGGGAAACTTCATGTGCGGCTGCGCTTCGTGGTGCTTGATGTGGTTTGCAGACGAGATGGTGGGGAACCAGACGATTTTTCCACCGAGCCTCAACGTCATGTCCACAATATAAGGATTAAGCCCGCCAACATAGCTGTTGAGGGCCACTCCCCCAAAGACCTGCACGGGAACGTTCTTTAGGTCGTGCGTTTTGAGCGGCACCAGTTCCGGAGCCGTGGTGTGGTGGTGGCTTTTGATCACGATGGCGCGCATACCGGCCTGGGCAGCCTGCTGCGCCGCGTCTACCGCGTCGAGGCGGCGGGGAAACAACGATGGCGATGGATGAATGTGAAGATCAATTGATCCTTGCAACAGCCGGGTTACTGCATCCATGGGTCCTCCTGAAATTACCACCCAAATCCGGGCAAGCCTGCATCCTGAGTTGATCCCCAGGGTTCCAGGTTTTCCGCTCCAGGCTCAACTCCCGCAGCCAGCTTGCGATATCCCCGATCAAAGTACAGCAATGGATCGGGTGCTTTATCCTTGAGTTCGCATTCCACTACTCGACTGACGAAGATAACGTGATCAGCCGCGGGAATTGTCTGCTCCACCTCGCACACAAACCAGCCGAGAACATCAGATAAAACTGGAATCTCCGCGCCTGAATGCTTCGCGTACTGCACCCCTTCAAAGTGCGCTCCCCGCGAGGCAAACTGTTCAGCATACCTGCGCGCGTGATGCGGCAGCAGATGCACCGCGAACCGGCCCGTCTCAGCCACGCCTTGCGCAGTGCGAGAAGAGGAAGTGAGGGAGATCAAGAGCAGCGGCGGCGTGGCCGAAACTGAACAAACGGCAGTCGCTGTCAAGCCAACCGGCTCCCCGTCAAGAGAACTGGTGATAATGGTCACGCCTGAAGCCAGGTGACGGATGACATCGCGGAAGCTTGCTGCGTTTGCGGATTTGTGCTGTGCAGGGCTATTCGCTTTTTCATGCGGTGACATGCGTCTTCTCCCGCGAATCTTTCCTCTCCTGCTCCCGTTTGTCCCACTCGGCGGTGCGATTGGCAAACTCCCACACGCGTTTCTTGAGTTCCTGCTGCCGCGGATAATTCTGGTACCGCAGCATGGCTAGCCGCCAGGGGTCGCCGGAGAAATAGCGTTCGTAGAGCGTCTGCCGCCCGGCGAAGGACGAACAGGAAACGTCCCAGGCAATGCGAAAGAGTTCAATGCGTTTGTCGGCGGGAATCGTGGCGCCCTGATAATAGCGTTCCACGTCAGCGGCACGGTCCCCGACCAGCTCTTCATGGCTTGGGACCATCACCAGGCCGCTGGCTCCGAGAATCTGGATGATCTCCACCAATCGCGGATAGAGCTGCGGGAAGAGCGTGCGCACGGTAAGCAACGGCTGCTCGTTCGGCAGTACGGTTCCGTTTGGCCCGGGAACACAATCGACTTCTGAGGCGCGAATGCAACTGCGAACCAGTTCCACGGTGTTAATCATCTCGTGGACATAGTTCTGCACGTGTTGAAATCCGCCTATCCCCACCGCGTCCGCCATGTTCAGTGCCACGCCCAACATGAACTCAGCTTTGGCCAGGTTCTTGGTGGCGAACTGATGCATGATCTGGTTCATGGCGCCGGTCTCGGCGAACATTCCGTTGCCCAGCTTCGGCTCCTGATGAATGAAGACGCGCTCCCAGGGAACAAGCACGTTTTCAAAAATCGCAACGCAGTCCATCTCATCAAGGCGCGAAGAAAACGGATAATCCTGCACGCGTCCATCGCGTGGAGTAATGGCGGGACGGCAGATGAAGCGTAGCCCTTTGGTGGCCATGGGAATGGAAAATGCAAAGGCGTAAGGCCGTGCTTCATCCGACAGTTGTAGAAATGTAGAAGGGAAGACCGCAATGTCGTTGGAGAACGGCGCCAGAGTGGCAATCATGCGCGCACCGTGCACCATGACGCCAGCGTCGGTTTCCTTTATGATGGCCGCCGCCGTGTTCTGCTGATGCACCGGCTTGGAACGGTCCGTCTGCGGGTTGATGAGCGTGTGCGTCAGTGCCAGATCGTTCTTGCGCAGGTATTCGTAGTAATTGCGGATGTTCTTGCCGAACCGCTCTCCGCCTCGACCGAAATACTCGAATGCGGAGCCGAAGCCGGTCATGTGCACGTTCATGAAATCTGGACTGCGGCCCATCATCCCGCCGGTCCAATCCATCCAGGCTTTGACCATCTCGCGCCGGCGCACCAGGTCGGACTGGGATTTCGGCTCTATGTAAGAGAGGCCGCTTCGCTCGCCGTCGGGAGTTGTGTAGGTGAGCTTGTCCTGCAGTGCAGGGTCGTGTTGCATGTCATAGAGCTCGGCAATGGATTCAGCTACCGGGCGGAAGCGCGGATCCGTGGTGACATCGCGGACCTGCTCGCCATCAATCCAGATTTCACGCTCATCGCGCAATGAATCCAGGTACTGCCGCCCCGTCCGAATCATTCTTCACTCCTATTACAAATTCTCCTGTTTTGACCAACAGCGATTCGTGCTTTTACTGCTCTGGAACCCGAAACTCCATCAGCCCGTAACCCATCATCCCGAACGGATAGTAAAACTTGCGCTCGACGCGCGCACTGGCCGGCAAGGCCGCACGCATGGCCATCCACTGGACAACCTCGACGGAGTGTTCTCCTCCGAGCCGGGCAAAATCGTCCATAGTGTAAGAATTCAGCTCCTGTGGCGAACGCTCAACCAAGTCCATAAATTTGCGGTCCCACTCCGGCGTGACCCGACCGCAGTTCGCGCCTGTGAGTTGATGCGACAGGCCACCTGTCCCAAACACCACAACGCGCAGCTTGTCAGGAAAACTGCGGATGGCCCGCCCAACAGCTTCTCCCATTTGCCAACAGCGCTTGGGTGGAGGCAAAGGCGGCAGAACAACATTGATAGTCAGCGGCACCACAGGAATTTTCCAACCTTCATCCAGCAAAGGCATGGGCGAAAGGAAGCCATGATCAAGCGACATGCGATGGGAAGCTGTGATGTCAAAGCCGTCCTTCACCATGCTGTCTGCGATGTGCGCAGCCAGTTCCTTATGGCCGGGAACAGGCGGGAACGCCCGCGCGCCCATACCTTCATCCGGAATGTCATATTGCTCAGCCATGCCGATGCTGAACGTAGGCCAGGCATCATAAAAATATTGATCAATGTGATCGTTATAGATCACCACCAGCACATCAGGCTTGAGAGACTCCAACCATTGCTGTGAGCGCTGGAAGGCGCGGAAAAGAGGCTCCCAGCCTGCATCGTTGGTCATGCCGTGATCGTAGGCATGCGCAATGGAGGGTGCGTGCGAACAAGCCAGACCGCCAACGATGATAGCCACTTGAACTCTCCTTATTTATTCGATCCCGAAAGTGAAGCTCTTGTTCCGCTGCGCCTGCTGCTTCAGGAAGTCGATAAACTGTTGCTTGCTCATGCCGCGCATGGCGCCTTCAAGCTCCAGAAATTCAACGTTGCTGGCGGCTCCCAGTTTGGTAAGCACATAAATGCTCACGCCGGCCTCGGCCAGAGCTCGCCAGTCCAGCTTCAGCAGCATCTGGCGCTCGCCATCTGTCAGTTTGTAACAGGCAGCGTATGCTTCCGGAGCTGAGCGGAACTGCTGCCGCTTCGATTCCTCGCGAAGGTCATAACAGGCGCGGCTAAGTTCATACAAGCTCATACGTTCTTCGTGGTCACTTTCTTTTTTCTCATTTATGCTGTTGCGCTTCTGGCCGTGTCTTCCTTTCCGCGACCGAGATCACGCGAGAATCTTTGCGCTGCTTGCTTCAGGGCCTCCGCCAAGCCGGAATTCGGGTCGGCGGGTACGGATGATAGAGTCCCCACAAAAGCAATGGTTCCAACAATAACTTCATGATCGAAAACAGGCGCTGCAATGGCCCGTATACCCTCAGCCACTCTGGAGTTCACAAAAACTCCATGCTTACGCGCTTCGGCCATTCCGCGCTCGATCTCGCGCCTCAAACCATCAGGCAGATGACTCAGGAGTTGCTGGGCGCGCTGCCTGTCAGGATGAAATGCCAGGAACAAATGGCCCTGAGCCGAGTCGAGCGGCAACATTGCGCCAAGCCTGATGTGGAGTTGAACCAGCTTCGATTGCGGTTCACGGACGCGCACCACCACCGGACAATCGCCCGACCACAGACTGAGTACTGCTGTCTCCTGCGCTTCCTCAGCCAACTGGGTCAAATAATTTTCTGCGAGCTGAACAATCTGCACGCCGCCCACAGCGGCAGCGCCGAGCTGAATCAGAAGAGGCCCCAGTGTGTACAGGCCGTCTCCTTCCGTCCGCAGCAGTCCTGCGCGAGAGAGGGAAGCCAGATAGCGATGCGCAGTGGAACGGCGCAGATGCAGCGGCGCCGCCACCTCACGGACCTTCATCTCACCTCCGTTCACCGCAAACAGCTCAAGCACGCGCGCCAGCCGGTCAATCACCTGAATATTGGAGCTCCGGCCAATGACGTTGGCTTGAGTGCGTATCGCGGTCTTGCGCGCCTTCACCGTCATAACAGTTTGCGGAACGCTGTCCGCATTATGAGACGAACGATCTTAATGAGCGGCTTATAGATAAGTCAAGGCTCTGGGGCTAACCTCCCTGTCCTTTGCAGGTTGAACTTAAGGCGGCCTTTCCTGCGCGGCTTCCGGGTTCTCATCTTTGCAGTACAATAGCTCTCATTTTGAACACCATGGCAAGCCTTGCTGCGCAGCTCCGCAATAAGATCAATTCGCGTTCGGCGCTGGGAACATTCGTGAAGCTCGGCCGGCGCGAGGTAATAGAGATTCTCGCGCTTGCAGGACTCGACTTCGCGATTTGTGACCTGGAGCATTCGCAAATCACAGAAGCCGAAGCCGGCCAGATGATAGCAACCGGGAAGAGCTGTGAGTTGCCGGTCATTGTTCGCGTCGCGCATTTTGATCCCGGACAGATTAATCGCCTGCTCGAAGCGGGCGCTGCGGGTATTCAGCTTCCCCAGGTACAAACGAGAGAGCAGGTTGTAGCGTTCAGTGCGGCCTGCAAATATCCTCCGGAAGGTTCGCGCAGCGTCAGCCTGGCGCAGCCCGCGGCAGGTTATGGCTCAGAACCTCTGCCCCAGTACCTTGAGCGCAGCAATCAAGAAGTGCTGCTGGTGGGGCAACTGGAGACGCGAGAGTTGCAGCAGCCGCTAACCGCGTTGCTCAGCGGACTTGACGTGGCATTCATCGGCACGCTTGATCTCACGGTGGACATGGGGGTTCCCGGCAAGCTTGAGGATCCGGGAGTACAGCAGCGCCTGCGCGAAATTGAGAGCGCTGCCGTTACGGCCAATGTCCAGCTCGGGATCTATGCTGATTCACCTGGCCGCGCTGCTCAGGCGGCGGCTTCAGGATATCGAATGATCGCCTTGTCGTCCGATCTGGGCGCGCTTGCCGCCTCCGTCAAAGGCTGGACAAAACAGTTGCAGGACCTTTCAACCGCCGCCAGCAAGCCATGACGGATCTATCAATCAAGTTGGGCAAGATCGATCTCAAGAATCCGGTGCTCTGCGCCTCCAGTGAAATCACGATGACGGCGCAAGGAATTCGTGCAGCCATTGATGCGGGAGCTGCCGCCGTGATTGCCAAGTCAGTGAATGAATTGCCCGCGGCTGCCGCGCAACTCAAAAAAGCAGATTACATCCTATTGGACGATGACTTCCGCCCCGTTCCATGGAACTCACCTGACCGGCTGGG
>DATFDA010000101.1:0-3635 GCA_035252525.1 Candidatus Angelobacter sp.
AAAAGGCCAGCCCGGAAGTGCGCGCCGTGTATGACGACATCATGGCTACGCGCAAGACCGATAAGATCAACAACTTCTGGAAAGCGCTGGCGCATGATCCCGTCCGACTGAAGCGCACGTGGGAAGATACCAAGACCATCATGGCTGCGGGCACGCTGGATCCTCTGGTGAAAGATCTGATCTACCTTGCCGTAAGCATCAGCAACCAGTGCGGCTACTGCATTGCTTCCCACACGGTTTCGGCGCGCAACAAAGGAATGACCGACGCCATCTTTAACGAGATGCTGGCGGTCGTCGGCCTGGCCAATGAGAACAATCGCCTGGTGGCGGGCTTACAGGTGGAAATCGATGAGTCATTCAAAGCCATTGGCTAGTGCTGAGTAAGAATGCCATGAATGATTTTTGTCGCAGATTTGAAATGAACATTCCCGTTGTGCTGGCGCCCATGGGAGGCGGCCCTTCCACGCCGGAACTGGTGGCAGCAGTTTCCAACGCCGGAGGCTTGGGCTCTCTTGCCGCTGCTTACTCCAGTCCGGAGAAGATCACTGAAGACATCGCCAAAATTCGTACCCTCACAAAACGGCCGTTCGCGGTGAACCTCTTCTCACCGGCAGCGCAGGAGCCTTTGCGCGGGGATGTTGAGGCAGTCGCAAAATTCTTAACCGGCTTTCATCAGCGCCTTGGCCTATCCGCGCCACAACTCCCTTCCAGTGCGATAGAAGATTTTGATAAGCAAGTTGATGCAATCTGTGCGAGCAAGCCGCTGACCGTCAGCTTCACGTTTGGGTTGTTGCCGCCACCAGCGATGCAGCGTCTGAAAGCAGCAGGCATCTTTGTCATCGGCACTGCCACCACCGTGGATGAGGCCCGGCAACTTGAGCGCGCCGGTGTGGATGCCGTTGTTGCTCAAGGCGGCGAAGCAGGAGCGCATCGCGGCACGTTTGCAGTACCGGCGGAGCAGGCGCTGATCGGAACTGTCGCGCTGGTTCCGCAGGTGGTGGATGCAGTCCGCGTTCCCGTGATTGCCTCTGGAGGCATTATGGACGGCCGCGGAATTCTGGCTGCGCTCGCCCTCGGAGCAAGCGCTGTCCAGATGGGCACCGCCTTTCTCGCGGCGAAAGAAGCCGGAACCAGCCCTGCTTATCGTGAAGCGTTGCTCAAAGCGCGTGAAGATCAAACCACTGTAACCCGCGCTTTTTCCGGACGCATGGCTCGCGGAATTCAAAATGAATTCATCAGCACGTGGAATGAATCCGGATTGACCAACCTTTCTTATCCCTGGCAGAACGCCTTTACCCAGCAGATGCGGCGGGCCGCTTCCACAGCCAAAGATGCTGGACTACTTTCGCTTTGGGCTGGCCAGGGAGTTGGACTCATTCGTCAAGGAAGCGCTGCTGAACTCATCGAACGCTGGCGCGCACAGATGAAGCTTGCGCAGCAGAATATCGCTGAATCTCAGTAGGAGGCGCCAAAAAATACGGCGCACTCAAAATCTGAATGCGCCGTGTGCATCGCTTCTCTTCAGTTAAGGTCAGTCGCCGCTCGGCTGGCTTTCCGCGGGGTGTATCACGCGGAAAGTGCTGCCGCCGTTCGCCCACACCAAAAGCAGCGCGTCCTTGCCTTGCGGAATGCTGGTGAGATCGTGCTGAGCGTCAGAAGCACTGTTCACCTGCTGACGGTCAACTTCCACAATCACATCACCACGCGAGAGCCCGGCATTATCTGCGGGACTGCCCGGAACAACGTTGGTGACCACAGCGCCCTTTACGTTGCTGGGAACCTGCAACTGGTCGCGAACGTCAGGCGTCATGTCGCTCAGGCCGATTCCCCAGCGCGCTTTGCCGTGCGGGGCTCCCGTGCTGGCATACTGTTCTCCCTTCTGGTTCATGGGTTCAAGCGTTACCGTAATGTTTTCCGGTTTGCCGTTACGTTCAATTCCGAGCGTCACTTTCTCTCCCGGTGATGCCTGGCTCACCTGTGCCTGAAGTTGTCCGGAACCTTCCACTTTCTTGCCATTGAACTCAGTGATCACATCGCCGACTTTCAATCCGGCCTTCGCTCCGGCAGAATCGGGCTCTACCTGGCTGATCACAGCGCCATTGGCCTGGCTCATGTGAAAGAACTGCGCGTTCTCCGGAGTCACGTCCGTAATGCCCACGCCAATGCGTGCATGTTCAATCTTGCCGTCCTTGATGAGCTTGTTGATGATCGGCTTGGCAAGCTGAGCAGGTATCGCGAATCCCATGCCGGAGAATGTACCGGAGGGAGAAATCAGGAACGTGTTAATACCCACGACTTCGCCGTGTGTGTTCACCAGCGGACCACCGGAATTTCCAGGATTGATGGCCGCATCCGTCTGGATAAATTCACCCGGCTTGCGGGCGTCGTCTGAATATGGATTCGTGCGGTTCAGCGCGCTGACAATTCCGCGAGTTACCGTAAACCGGAAATTGTAAGGATTGCCGAACGCAAGCACAGTTTGTCCCGGCTTCAACGCAGTGGAATCGCCCCAGGGAATGCTCGCCAAATTATTTCCATTGATCTTGATCACGGCCAGATCGGTCAAAGGGTCAGCGCCAATCAGCTTGGCCGGAAGCACGCGGCGGTCATTCAACGTCACGTGGATGTCCGTTTCGCCCTCGATCACGTGATTGTTGGTAACAATGTACCCGTCGGGCGAAATAATGATGCCGCTTCCCACGCCATGCTCAATCTGCGGTCCACGGCGCATCTGCGGGAAGTTGAAGCCAAACGGCCCAAAGAACTGCTGAAATTGGTTTTGGTCCTGATCATCCGGTCCCTGGCTCTGCCCTTGAACGTGCATTTGTTGTTCACGGTTCTTTGATGTCACCGTCACGTTCACCACCGCCGGGGTTACATGCGCCGCCAGCGCTTCCATCGCATGATCCAGAGCTGTCAGCGCGCTCACGCTGTTATCGTCCAGCGCAGGAGCCGCTGGCGTTGGCGTCGCGGCACTGGCGGCCGCGGGTTTAAGAATTTCGTAACTGCCCACGCCAACCGTCAACACCAGCGCCAGCGCGCCGGCGATGATCCGGTTCTTTATGAGCACCATTTTTTTCTTGTGCAACCACATCTTCATGTCCTCACCTTTTCCTTCAACTAATGATTTAGTTATTAAAACGGTTAAACTCCCGGCGCGCCAAGAACGCTGCAAAAAAGCGCTTTAGGTTTTGCTGGGAATGCGTTTCTGAACCTGGTCGACCGGAACCAGCCAGCGAAGCTGCTGGAAGCTTACATGCCAGCCATCAACTCCTGCTGTTACCACTTGCCGCGTTTCGATCACCAGAACAAAATTCTTTGCTTGCTGAACCGCCAAACTATCCTTCTGCTGCGGTTGCCTGTATCCGGCAAGAATGAGCGGAGAATGCTCCACATGCTTGGCTTTCACCTGCCTGGCTTGTGGCGAAGTCATTGCACGCCTTGTCTGCACTTGCCGGGCCGGAGCAAAAAGTGACTTCGGCCTTGGTTCCTCAGCGGCCTTCGACCTCATCGCTGCCGGCCAGGCATGAACTTCCGGAGCACGAGTTGCAGGCTGTAATGTGGATTCCGCAGGCTGCGCAGTGGTCCCGGCTGCGATCTGCGAAGTAGCCGCTGCGGTTCTTGTCTCACTGCTG
>DATFDA010000102.1:0-6797 GCA_035252525.1 Candidatus Angelobacter sp.
ACCCGCAAGCGCCGGGTGGAAATCTGCTCAGTCACGCGATGGTCAAGCACAATCACGCAGTCAGCCACGTACTCTTCCAAGCCATGGCGAGTAAGAGACTTTTCACCAGATTCGGCCGTCATCATAGCCGTGACTCCTTCATCTTTGAGCCAGTGAAAGAGGCGGCGCAGCTCAGAGCGCACAAGGCCTTCGTTCTTCAACCCAAGGAAAAGGAGCTCCGCCGTATCCAGCAGCACCCTCTTGGCTTTTACTGCATCAATGGCCTGCTTGAGGCGGACAAAAAGGCCATCCAGGTTGTACTCGCCCGTTTCCTCAATCTGCTTGCGCTCGATTTCAACGTAGTCAATGGCCAGCTTCCTGGCCTTCACCAGGGAATTCAAATTGTGACCGAGTGAAGCCATGTTGGTGGTGAGCTCCTGGACCGTTTCCTCAAAGGCCACGCACACACCGGGCTCGTTATACAATTCTGCCCCGCGCACCAGGAATTCCAGGCCCAGGAGCGTTTTGCCTGTTCCAGGCCCGCCGCATACCAGAGCGGTGCGTCCTTTGGGCAAGCCGCCGTGCGTTACCTGATCGAGTCCTCGAATCCCGGTTGGTACCTTCTCCAGCCCGTTCATAGGCCGATGGCGCATCCGGCGTTCTCGCTTTTGCTCTTGAGTTTGCGTTGCCATCTCGTCGCTCGCAGTGATCGCAATTGTTGATTCAGCCATCTTCATCAGGATCGGAGCCGTTGCCTAGAACGCGGCCCAGCGCTTGCAGGAGTAACCTGGGCCCTCCCAACGATTCCACCTGCTCGTCGGCAATTCCCGGCGGGACGCGGAACCCGTTCATGCAATACAAAAACACGATGGGTACTGAGGGATTGATTTGCTTGAAGCTCGCACCCAATTCGATTCTCTGCTGCGCTTCGGTTTCAGCGAATACCACCGCATGAACGCCGGCATGAAAGATCCGTTCGGCCTCGCCGGGATCTTCGGTGGCCAGCACACGATATCCCGCCTGTTCGAGCACCAGGTTCCGCGTTAGCTGCGCGGCGGAAGCCCGGCTTATACAAAGGATTGTCAATCCCATGTCCTTCAACATTCAGTTTTGGTTCAAAAGTAAGCTACTCAAAAACTCTGAGCACCGCCTCGAGCAGGCGGTCTGCAACCTTCAGATTGAGCAGAAGCGCAACAGAATGTTTGAGCCTGGGAAACGTCTGTTTGCGCATTGGGAACGACATCAAGGCTGAGCCAAAAGGTCTAGCCAGTGCGTTCAACCGAAATCTATGATGCGAGAGAATTCGCGAATGGATGCTTCAGGTACTAAGTAGGTTGAGGTGGTATTTCCAGTTGAATTATTTTTTCTCAATATCAACATCACTGGAGTAAGTGAAACCATTTGAGAGGCCATGACCGCCAGGCATGCGGCTTTCTACATTGTGTCTTTCTCGTCGCGCGCCCGCACGTACAGCATGACAAAATCGGTGCCGTTGCCGCTCGGCTTCACCGCAATAATCCGCTGGTTGTTCTCTGTGCCTACCTTAAGTTCTTGCTTGTAGTCGTGAGGATTTGGTCCTTCGCGGTCGCCACAGGTCACCTCGGTGTCCCGGTCATGATGGTGAAAAGTCATGTTGAAGCCGCCTTTGCAATCTATGACCTTTCCGTAGCGGGACATCTCTTTGCGGTAGAAATCCAGCACCTTTTCCGGAGGATCACTGGACTGGTACTTAAGGACGGCCAGTTTCATGCCGAAAATGGAACTGGAGATGTTTACGTTTGCTCCTGAATCGCCGTCATCGCCGGAGGTCCTCACCTGCGCCCCGGGATAAAGCGCAAGGCCTGTCTCTTTCGGGTCACCTGGTCCGCTGTGAACGCTCAGCGAACCTAAGGGCGTACGAATGTCCACATCTTTGCTTTCTTTGCCCTTTTCGTCGTGTGTGGAAATCTTGCACCCGGCCAGGAGGAAGAGGAATAAGCCTGTGAAGGTTACATTGACCACTAATTGGCGCAAATTGATGTTCATGAGTCCTCCTGCAACCTGACGAATAGAGGCAGCCAGCGGCGGCCCTGACGGGTAATACGCAGCACTAAACCTAAAAGTTCTTTTTTAATAAGGATTTTTCTCGCCTAAAGCGGGTTCGAAATAGCTCTCTCCGGCGCAGCCCCGGCACAGGATTTTTCCTTCGCGCCGCACTTCACGGCGAAAATTGATCCCTTCCCCGCAGTTTTCGCAGACAATGCGCTCGCCTTTATATCCGGGAAATTCTTCCGGCGGCAGGGGCACCCGTACCCATTGTGTCTGGAACATCTGCTCGTCACTCAGCTCGCGATACGCCATCATTTGCTGCTGGTTCTTGTCTGGGACTTCCGGGTGCAGACTTCTGGCCAGCGCTTTGGATGATTCCCTGGCCGCTACCCTCACCGCCTTGCCCGTCTCGGTATCGACAAAGGTTGCCGCTACCTTGCCCCAGTCGCGAAACTTAAGAGCGCGCTTCCCGAGACGGCAGCCGGTAACCACCATCACTGCATCGGTAGCGCAGCGGTCAATTTCCACAAATGTCACAATCCTCTTGCGGTCCTTGCCCTGCGGATCATTCAGGCCCAGGGTCTTCAGGCCGAACATAGCCATGCGCACGCCCAGCACCTGTCCTGCGCACAGATGGCCATGAGCGACAGCCGCGTCCTCCAGGTACTCATCAAGAGATTTCATTCACTGTGGTCCTTCATCTTCGTTATTGGATTCGGCCTGTGGCGCTGCGCCGTGGGCCCGCACAGCGAAGGTGCTTTTTTCGCCACCGGCATTGAACGTGACCCGGCTGGGATTCCGTTCCCAAACGGGCGCTGGGCACTCGCCGGCGCCGGCAAATTCCCGCTTCAGGATGGGCTTGCGCTTACCTATCTGGAAAACCATCATATACATTTTGCTGCCATCATCAGACGAGCCGCAATAAGCAGCGTAATCACGATACCAATTCGCTTCCGAAATCTCCGGGTCAAATCCAGGCAGATTCAGTTGCGCGACGTGGCCGGTAGTCCGGTCAACGCTGATCCAGCCTTCCAGTTGCCAGATCCATCGAACTCTCTGGCCGGTTTCACTGGGTAGAGAATCATTGATCCGGCGTGCACGGCGAATCACAAACAGCCTGTCCGTGACCTCGTGCGGCGCGCCGGAGGTATATTCGCGGAGCCGGCCATCGACCAAAAGCTCTCGTATTTTGATCGACTGCGTCCGGCCATTCTGGTCAGGAGCACTGACGGTCCTTGAGCGGCCCAACACCACTGTGTGCTTTCGTGGAACACCCAGGGCCGCAGAAACGCAGGCCATCGTCAACAGAGCCAGGGAGCACAAATAACGCATACGAGACCGGCAATTATAGAACGGTGGGATGGGCAAAGGATTAAGTCATGGTGAAGCGCTTTTATCCACAGCGATTATCGTGGGATACTCTTGAACGGGATTCGCTTCAGGAACCTGCAACTTGTAGGAAAATAAGGCTCATGGTCGAGGTTGCCTTACCTTATACCTGCTGGAAAAGAAATCCTTTGCCTGCCGCTCGGAATGCTCCAAAATTAGCAAATCGGTGCTTTCTTTTCTAGGCAAAATACCTTAATATTGAGGCATTCAGAGGTTCACCTCCAGGTCAGCGAAGTAGACCGGCTTTCTCCCCCAATCCGAGCAACGCTAACGAGCATTGCCGGCCGTTCCCGGAAAACTTTCGTGCCGGAAGTTGGGGATTTCCTGTGTCCAAGGATAAACACAAGGATAAACACGAAGATCAGCGCATCTCAGAGTTGCTCGATGCAACCCTCGTGCGTCCCATTCCGTCTCACGATGGGATGGGTCTCTTATCGCCAAGGGTGCGGGACGAATTTGGCCGCCTGAAGCAACGCGCTCCCAAAATCCTTGTGGTGGATGACAAGCTCGACACGGTTCTTCTCCTGAGGGAACTGCTCACTTCGCGCGGTTATGAGGTCATCACGGCAACCCAGGCGGATGAAGCGCTCAAAATGGTCCACAGCGACCGTCCTGACCTTGTTCTTCTGGACGTGATCATGCCCGGCAAATCGGGCTACGAACTCTGCCGGGAACTCAAGGAAGATCCCATCACCCGCCTGATTCCAGTGGTGATGATCACAGGTCTCAGTGACCGTGATGATCGCGTGCGTGGCATTGAGGCAGGCGCAGATGATTTCCTCAGCAAGCCGCTCTACCCGGAAGAACTGTTTGCCCGCGTCAAGTCGCTCCTTAAGCTTAAAGAGTTTACTGACGAACTGGAGAACGCTGAAGCCGTGCTGGTAGCGCTTGCGCTCGGCATTGAGTCGCGCGACCCTTATACCGGTAA
This sequence comes from Candidatus Angelobacter sp., assembly GCA_035252525.1. Lineage (GTDB taxonomy): Bacteria > Acidobacteriota > Terriglobia > Terriglobales > Acidobacteriaceae > Angelobacter. The sequence continues at coordinate 4,325 of DATFDA010000102.1, forward strand.
CCACTGCGAACGGCTTGCCGGTTACGCGGCCGACCTGGGACACCACATCGGGCTTGATGGGGAGAGCATCATCGCCTTGAAGCGCGGCGGTTATCTGCACGATCTGGGGAAAGTCTCCATTCCTGATGACATCCTGAAGAAAGGCACGAGCCTGACTCCGGCAGAATGGGAAGTAATGAAGCAACATCCCGTGATCGGCGAATCCATCTGCCGTCCGCTCAAGTCATTCCGCAACGTGCTGCCTATCATCAGGCACCATCACGAGCACTGGGATGGCACCGGCTACCCTGACCATCTTGTGGGACACAACATTCCTTTGCTGGCCCGCATCCTTCAGGTAGTGGACGTTTACGACGCGCTCCGCACGGCTCGCCCCTATAAACCGGCGCTCCATCATGAAGAAGCAGAACTCACTATGATCGATGAAGCCCGGCGTGGTCTTTGGGATCCTGAGCTTGTACCTGAATTTTTCACCATGTTGAAGAAAAAGAAAGAACAGGCAGCATGACCCTGGCCGCTCAAGAGTCCTCTATCCCAAGCATCACACCTCAACTGGAACAGCCCGGCTACAGCATTGTTGTGCCGGCATACAACGAGCGCAGGAGGATCGGCAAAACGCTGGAAGAAATCCTGGCCCATCTTCGCCAGGCTTCCTGGAATGCCGAGGTGCTCATTGTGGACGATGGTTCCCGCGATGATACTTTCCAGATCGCCAGCGGTTTTGCCTCGGCTAATCCTCAGGTGCGGGTGATCCAGAATCCCGGCAATCAGGGGAAGGGCTATTCCGTGCGCAATGGCATGCTCAACGCGCGCGGTGAAATCCTTCTGTTCACGGATGCCGACCTGTCCTCCCCGATTGCGGAAGCAGCGAAGCTGTTCTCCGCTCTGAAACAGGGCGCAGATGTGGCCATTGGTTCCCGCTGGCTGGATCCATCACTTCAGTTCCAGCGCCAGCCGTTTAAGCGCCGGATCATGTCGCGGACTTTTAACCTCTACTTGCGTCTGTTGCTGGGCTTTTCCTATCGCGATACGCAATGCGGCTTCAAAGCGTTTTCCCGTAAAGCCGCGGATCTCATCTTTCCCCGCCAGCGCATCACTCGCTGGGGCTTTGACGCAGAGATTCTTTACCTGGCCCACCGCTTCGGGCTGAAAGTGGCGGAAGTTCCTGTGGCCTGGGGCCATGATGAGCGCTCCACCATCCATCCCTGGCGTGACGGAATGCTTATGGGCCGCGACGCCATGAAGATCCGATGGAATGGACTGAGCGGAAAGTACGCAGCCGCACAATAAGTGATTCTGTAACAGTGCGAAGTGTGCCGCGCGCAGGTGTTGGCAGTTTCCGCCCTCCTATTCGTAGCGCAAAGCAATGATTGGATCAACCCGGGTGGCCCGGTTTGCAGGAACATAGCTGGCCAGCAGGGTTACCAGAGTCAAAATCAGCGCCACGACCAAGAAGGTCAACGGGTCTGAAGCACTCACGCCGAAAAGCAAGCCTTTCATCACGCGGGTGACGGCAAAAGCCGCTGCCGCGCCGATCGCGATACCGGTAAGCGCCATGCGCATGGCATCTTTCAGCACCATGCCCAGTACAGTTCGAGTATCTGCGCCCAGCGCCATGCGCACTCCGATTTCATGTGTGCTCTGGCTGACTGAATAAGAGATCACTCCGTAGATTCCCACGCCGGCCAGAACAAGAGCCAGAGCTGCAAATGTCCCCAACAGCAGGCGTGTAAAGCGCCTTGCCGCGAGTGAGTCGCTGATCACATCCTGCATGCTCTCTTCCCCGTACCCAACCATCTTGCCGTTGATGCCGGTCACTGTGCGCTTCATGGCAGGAACAATCGAGTACGGATCGCTCGCCGTGCGCACGACATAATCTGATCCGGTGGAAACAAGGTCCATTACGCGATCAGGAAACTGGCGGAAATGGATGTAAATCTGGGAATGGACCTTGGAGGTTGCATCGGTATCAAGCCCCCAATGTTTTACGTGTCCCACAATTCCCACGATGGCGCAGTGCATATTGATTAATTCGAGATTGACGTACTGGCCCAAGGGGTCCTGGCCGGGAAATGCTTTGCGGGCAAAATCCTCATCAATGTCCACAGCGCAGGGTGTTTTTTCAGTCTCCTGTTGCGACAGTAAGCGGCCTCGCAGCAAAGGAATCCGCATCACATTGAAGTAATCAGGATCCACGCCGTAGAACAACGCCAAATCCATTTGATTCTGCTCAGGCTTGGGCCGGCCCTCCACCCAGTATGGGAGTTCCGAGTCTCCATTCATCGGCACGGAGCCCAGGTTCACGCTGGCTGCCTTGATTCCGGGCAGAGCCCGTATCTGATCAATCGTTTGTTGTATTCCGTTCCGTATCGCCATGGGAGCACCGTGCACCGCGGGAGAGCCGGCAATGCTGAACGTGAGCACGTTTTGTGGATCAAACCCGGGATTGACGCTCCAGAGCCTTGACATGGTG
>DATFDA010000103.1:0-5577 GCA_035252525.1 Candidatus Angelobacter sp.
CCTGTTCGCCGCGCGATTCCGTTGTTCTCGCCCGGTGCTCTGGGTGCTCGGTGTTGTGGGCGCCGTGCTGGTGACCTTCATCCTGGCATTTTCTCTGCTTGCCTACCAATGGGGGCTGGGCCGTTATGGCTTGGAGATGACACTGCTCGCAATTGGCGCCTGCATGTGTATCGTGGTTTTTGCGCAGACCCACTGGAGAGCACCGCGTGTGTTCCGGCCGTTGCTCAGAACTGGTCAATACAGTTATGAGATCTATCTCACCCATATGTTCGTGGTGTTTGGTTTCTTTACTGTTTTCGTGAATGCGGGCAGGCAGATGCGTCTTGTTCCCGCGTTATTCATTGCCGTGGTTCTGGTCTCAGCCGTTTTTGGAGCAGTTGTTGCGGAGCTCTATTCCGAGCCCATGAATCGTCTGCTGCGAAATCGCTTCTTTGCCTACGGTTCTCTGTCGCGTCCTGCATCCACGGTGCAGGCTCGCGCAGCCACGGTTCAAAGCGGCGACTCCTAGCTCTCGCAAAATGCGCAATTATGAGAGACTACCGCCCAGGTTTTCTGATACCTTGCCTTCAAATACTTTCGCGAGAACTCTTATGCCTATGAAGCCTGCCTTCATCGTCACTGTCTTGCTGTCACTCCTTATTGCCTGTGTCGCGGGGGCACAAACTGTCTCCACCACTCCCGCGGCAGCGTCTTCCGCCTCAGTAACAGCCGGTTCCAGCCAATCAGGGCCCACCACGGAATACACTCTTCCCCCGGATAAACTGGCCAAATCCAAAGCGCTCTACGATATCAGCGGACGCATGCGGATCGTCGGCACAATCTGGGGTTTTGTCGTGCTGCTCGGGATTCTCTTCCTCGGCGTAATGGCGCGCTTTCGCAACTGGGCAGAGAGAGCCAGCCACAACAGTTTTGTCCAGGCTCTTATAGCGATTCCGCTTTTCGTTGTCGTGCTGAACGTGCTCGACTGGCCGCTCTCAGCTTATGGCCACCACATTAGCCTGCAATACGGGCTTTCCGTGCAACGTTGGGGATCATGGTTCGCTGACGTGCTGAAAGGTTTGGCCCTCAGCCTTGTGGTCTCTACTCTTCTGCTCTGGCTCATGTTCTGGATCATCCGCAGAAGTACCCGGCGATGGTGGTTTTATTTCTGGTTGATCATTCTGCCCGTTATCGTTTTTTTCGCAGTCATTGCACCTGTTGTGATCGATCCCATGTTCAACAAGTTCGAGCCGCTGGACAAAACCAATCCCCAGCTCGTCGATTCCATTGAAACCGTCCTCCACCGCGGCGGGGTAATCATCCCTCGCGACCGCATGTTCCTGATGAAAGCGAGCGAGAAAGTCACAACCCTCAACGCCTACGTTACAGGATTCGGGCCTTCCAAGCGGGTTGTGGTTTGGGACACGACCATCCAAAAGGCCACCACGCCGGAAACGCTGTTTGTTTTCGGTCACGAGATGGGGCACTACGTGCTAAACCACGTAATGATTGGGCTAGGCGCCGCCGCTATCGGTCTCTTTTTTGGCCTTTACCTTCTCTACCGCCTCTCCGGATGGTTTCTCGGCAGATGGGGCCAGCGCTGGCACATTCACGAATTGGGCGATTGGGCCGCCCTGCCCATGATCTTTCTCATCTTCAGCATTCTCGGCTTTTTCGCGCAGCCAATCAGCGCCGGAGTGAGCCGCGTGCTTGAACACAATGCTGACGTGTACGGACTGGAAGTTACGCATGGGATCAACGCAAACTCCCAGGAAGCCGCAGCGCATGCTTTTCAGGTCTTAGGCGAGCTCTCGCTCGTTTATCCCTATCCCAACCGCTTTCTGGTCTTCTGGTACTGGGACCATCCAACCATCGCAGACCGCGTGCGCTTCGCCCACCGGTACGATCCGTGGGACAACGGCCAGCAGCCCAAATACGTGAAGTAAAGCCAGGGAGCCGCGAATTCCGCGATTTGCCTTGATTTGCGTTCATTCGCGGCTATGTGTTAACGCGTCTTGTAATCGAAGCTCAGCTTGGTCTCTTCATCCAGAACCAGCGCCCGTGCAAACCGGTATGAATGCCCCGCACGCGGCACATCCACACTCACCGGCAAAACGCCTGCAACCCGCTTCTGCAGGTTGAAAACGTTCTGCGATGCCTGCTGGGGAAGATCTTTCTTCTTGTCCCGCCCTCCGGAACCACCCGAAAATTCGCGTCTCTCATTTGAAAACGTGCTGCTGACCTGCGACTGCGTAGTTTCAATCACCGGTGCATCAGCCGTTACCTCAATGGTTTCCGTGGTGCCGCCAACGCTCAGGTGCAGATCTGCCCGGCTGGAATTCACGCCGTTGTGACTGAGGTTTACAACGGTGCTGTTAAAGCCCTGCGCAGAGGCTTCCACCTTCACGCGTCCAGCCGGAATGCCTGAAACCACCCAGTTTCCTGAGGAATCCGACATGGTGATACGCGTGATTCCTCGCTCCGCCTGCGTTACCTTCACCGTGGCGCCAGCAACCACTGCGCCTTGCGGATCAATCACCACGCCGCCGATCTGTCCGGGCAAAAGTGGCTTTCCCGCGGGTGCGACTACCCCTCCAGCAACACCACCCACGGCATAAAAACCACCGATCCCGACACTCGAGCCGGATTCCTCCGCTGTCTGCATTTCTACTTCTGGCAGCAGGTTCGCAGAGATGGCATCTCCCCCAAAATGCTTTACCTTATATTGGTCGGGCAGGAACACCTCCCACTCCATCACACTGATGGGCACATCCATGCTGGGCAGCGAGATTTCAGAGCCGCCCTTTTTGGCGAAAGGCGTTCCCGAATGCATGAATACGAATGACACCGTGTACAAGTCTGTAGGCCGGAAGTTGGGGCGCAGCAGCGGAATGCGGTTTCCATCCGGTCCCTGCACGGGCTTTACTTTCTCTCCCGCCACCTCCGCCGAAACAATGGTTGCGCCCTGCGGCAAATCAACCTTCATGAACGGCTGAGCCTGGTTCCTCAAGGTAAGCGCTACCTCGGTGAGCGAGCGCCCTTCTGAAGTCACCAGCGTTGTTACCACCGCCCGCTCGGCGATGGCCGCGAGCACGCTTGAATCAGGAAAGCGCGTCCATGCAAGCGCTAATGTTGGCGCTTCATTCGGCTCGCGATGATAGCGGAACGCCGCCTGCAACGGTGAATGCGCCAGGGACCGCAGGTATGGATTTACCTCTTTCACGTCCATCCTCTTCAGGCTGCCGCCTTCTTTGGCGGTGAGTTCCATGGCTCCCGCGCCTTCCACCAGGACCTCTCCGGTCTCACGCTGCGAATTCTTGAAGCTGATGAATGGCGCTTGCGCGGTGGAATCCTTGAGCTCCCGCTCCATGGTAATCAGTACCTGGTGCGACTTCTGCGTTCCCGCTGTGAGATGAATGGTGAGCTCGCTTCCGTCCTGCTCGCTCGAGTCCACGGTGGCCCCGCTCACGTCAGTGATTTCAAAATCTTCCGGCACATTCACAACAAATTCCGCGGGCTGGCCCTGCAACACTGTGATATCCGCCAGTGCGGCAATTTTCAAATCAGATTCACTTACTGAGACCAGTGTTTTCACGTCAGAGAGGAAGCGTAGCTCCCTGGGAGCGGCCGGCGCCGCAACCTCGCGTGTGGCCCACCAGATATTTGCCGTCTGGCCCGGAACCAGCGCTGCTTCCACTGTGGTCTCGCCTTTTTCGGATACCCGGCTGGTGATCAGTCCGGGACTGATGTGTACGTCCGTGTGTTCTCCGGGGATCGCCAGTGTCAAACGAGCGCTGCCGGCAGAAGGCACGGGCAGATTGAAGGAGGCCCGGCCGGTTTCAATCGCCAGCGGGAGTCCGGCATCAAGACTTACTGAAAACGCCGATTGTCCCGGCAGCACCGCCGTGGCTGTCTGGCCTTCCTCAAACAGAGGAAGGGTGCGGCCTTCCTGCCGTGCATTCAGGATGGTCATACCGCTGGCCAGAGGCACCTTGGCTTCATTTTTGCTGAAGACCTGGCCATCGAGCAGAACCGTTCCGAGCACGGAGTCGGTTCCCACTCGCAGCTTCAGGCCAGCGCGCTCCAGAGTGTATGGGATGGGTGGCTGCTCATGTTTCCGGGTTGCTTTGGCGGCAAGGTCCACCAGCCGGTTGTACTCCGCCAGTGACAGCGTAACGTTTCCGGAAGGAGGCAGGGGCAGAACAGTTCTTTCTTCACCCAGCGCCATCGCGCTCTGCCCGGCGATGAACGAATAGATCAACAGCAACACAAATGCTTTGCGAACGGAGTTCATTTTCCACCATCCTTCTTGTCGCGCTGATAGCTGAATTCAATTTCTGGCGCGTGATTTTCCGCTGTGAGTTCTGACTCAAGGAACAGCCGCGTGCCGAAGACCGGAAAGGATACGTTCACAGGCAGGGTTCGGGCGCTCTTGCCGCCAGCCGATCGAGCGCGGAAGTCATCCACCAGCGCTTTGCGTGCTTCGGCTTCCTTATCCTTTTTCACTCCAAGGGCGTCGAGAACGCCCGATGCTGGGCCGGCGGCGGCGTAGTCAGGGTTGGTAGCAGAGTTGAATGCCGGAGAAATTGGAGCTTCAAATGGTTGCACCCGGAAAGCTCCCGGCTCCGCCGTTACCTTGAACAATGGGGAATGGTAGAAAACAATTCCTGTTCGCGAGACCGGCAGATCAAGTAGCGGCAGAGCAAGATGCGCTTTGCCTTTGTCAAGCCAGGCTGAATCGCGGCCGAGGTACATGATCTCCACCAGGAACGCCGGCGCATCATCTCCTGCGCGAGACTTTTCCAGCGGCAACAGCACACCGCCGTCCGGTGCATCACCCGGCCGAACCGGCCTGCCATTCAGGGAAGCGCTCCAGATTGCGGCGCCCTGGGGCAGGGTAATTTTCAGGAAATTGCGCTGGTTGTTCCGCACCGCGTAGCGCGCCTGGACCAGAGTTTTGCCCTCCCTGCTCATCAGCACGCGATAGCGGGCTTCTTCAATGTTGGCCACCAGCACCGCTTGCTGGGTATAGCGGGCCACGTCCACGCGCAGAGAACGCGCCGAGTTTGCATTGCCGGAGCGGAAGCGATACGCCACAAGAGACGGGGACTGGCGGCCCGCAATGTACTCACCCAGCTCCGAGGCATCGGCGATGTCCAGGCCTTGCGCCTTCTGGTCTTTGATTTCACCGGCGCCATCCACTTCCACTGCCACACCGCCGGACTCGCGCTCCGCATTCAGCAGGCGCAGGATGGGAACATCAATCTTTCCTTCCCGCGCTACATGCGTCTCGCCGGTAATGACGAACCGCGCCTGTTGCTCCACCGGCTCAATAAAGCTCACGGCAAGCTCGCCGGCCTTGCCGGTTTGCCAGTCAGCCACAAGCGCGCCTGAAACCTGGTTAACCGTCACGTTGGTTGGAACATGTAGGCGAACCTCCTTTGCCGCTCCCTGCAGAATTTCAATATTGACCTCGGCGTAAACTGAGTTGGAATCGTCGCCGAATCCCTGAAGTTCATTGAGCGAGCCGCGCATGCGGAGGGGCTGCGTATCTCGATGGTCATCCAGCTTGCGCCGCCAGGTAAAAGTTAGCGGCTC
>DATFDA010000104.1:0-4033 GCA_035252525.1 Candidatus Angelobacter sp.
CGTAATTGCCCTCGCCCATGGCTTCCGCTATGATGCGAGATTATACAAAGCCTGTTAAAGGAGTGCAGATGCGGCAATCTGCTTTCGTTTTTACACTTCTAACTGCCAGCGCATTACTAGCTGCGCAGGCAAAAAAGCCGGTGAATTCCGCCGCTAAACCAGCAGCACAGGCAACATCCGCTCCCGCTGCGGCCAGCCCGGCGGCTACGCCAGCAGCCACGCCCAGCAAGGTTTCCGGTACTCCGCACACAACTGCTTCTGGCGTGAAGTACTGGGACATCACTATGGGAAAAGGAGCGGAAGCAGTAAAAGGCAAAAAGGTTTCCATCCTTTATGTGGGCTGGCTGACAAACGGAAAGCAATTCAGCGCCACAGACGATCCTGATATCCCGCTGGAGTTGACGATTGGAAACGGTATGCAGATCAAGGGTTGGGATGAAGGAATCACAGGCATGCGTGTGGGGGGCAAACGCCAACTCCGGATTCCTCCCGCAGCCGCTTACGGAGCAAAAGGCGCGCCTCCGCTGGTCCCTCCCAACGCAACACTCATCATGGATGTGCGACTGCTGGACGTGAAATAAGTCCAGGGAGCGGCAGCAATGAGTTCAGAAAAAGGCCGGTCGGCAGGTCCGGCCTTTTTATTGCTTACGACAGAAACGATTAAAGCGGCGGCCAGCCCTGGCATTCTTCCGGCGTTGTCGGCAAAGTTGCATATCCTGATTTGAATCGGATGACCGCATCTGAAGTTGAGCAATACGTCTTTGATCCAGTGCTGCCTTCGGTGATGGGCGCGGCAATAATCAAATAGTCGCTGCAAGTGTTGTCACATGTGGCAATCATGCTGAAGCGATAGCCACCCTTCACGTTGCGGTTTGCCAGATCATCGTCGATGGAGCAGGCATAGGTGTCAGATGGCGAAGCGCATGTCCCACCAGGTCCGGGTCCCAGAGTCGGCAGGTCACGGGCGTACCCTTTGGTAGGATAGGTGGTTGAATAGACCACTTGAGCCGTATTCAACGTCCGCATCACAGAAGCGGCTGCACGATCATTGGCAGTAATTTTGGAGCGCAGCAAATTGGGGATAGCGATGGCGGCGATGATGAGTATGACCGGAATGAAGGCAACACTGATGTAACCCATGATCAAACCGGCCAGGGCCATGCCGTCACCTTTCAGCCGTCCCATGCTCTGGCGAATGTTCTTGCGCGACATGTGCCCCAGGATGACAGCGGGGATTCCGGCCAGAAATGAAAAGCACAAGAGCGACAAAATCCCCAGAATGAGGCTGCCTGTGGCCTTACCGTCGGTTTGAGGCTGCCCCACATAAGGTTGATAAGCCTGTGGCCGCGCAGCAGGCTGCGCCATGGGAGGAACATTCAACCATGGAGAGCCGGGACCGGCAGATGACTGCATGGGCGGTTGCGGAGCAGGAGTTGAAGACGGCTGAGTACCGGCGGCAGAAGCGGCTGGCTGTGCCGACGCTTGCGCGGCTGAAGTGGCTGATGGCGTTTGCGTCTGGGCCGGCCCACGGGCCGGGCGTCCGCAGTTGGAACAATAGGTTGTGTTATCAGGCTGTGTGGCTCCGCAGTGATAGCAGAACATGCACCCTCTCTTTTGTGTTTTGTTGTGGACTGGTGCGAGGAAAACTACTTCATTTGTTCCAAAATAGCAATGCGTGACTTCTCTGAAGCATGTATCAAAAGGTTCACCCATACGTGCTAAGGCTGTTAAAAGGCCAACAGGTTGCTGGTCACAGGCATCTCCCTTGTATGCTGCAAACTCACGCAACTTCCAGAACTGCCGTGATCCTGAGCGGCTGGAAAGAGATTGCCAACTATCTGGGACGTGGCGTCCGCACAGTGCAGCGCTGGGAAAAATTGGGATTGCCAATTCGGCGTCCGGCCGCCCATCTGCGAACCGCGGTCTTAGCGCGATGCAATGACCTGGATGCATGGCTGGACAACGCGGCAACCGGCCCGCAGATCATGCTGTCTGAATTGCGAAAGCGTATCCAGGCCCTGGAAGCAGAAAATGCTGATCTAAGCAAGGAACTGCTGCGGCTGCGAACGATCCTATCTGAACGCGCGCCGTCGGTGGCGCGACGAAGCTCAGCCGCTTGAGGCGAACGCTCTTGCTAAAAGAGAGTTAACTGCCTGGCAGTTTGCCTTTTACCATCATCGAACACGGTGCGACCGCCAAGAGAAGGTGACATTGCGCGCTCATACTGCAGTGAACGGCGGAAATCTGCCTGCGGAGCGGCCCTGTTTTCAATGTTGCGCACGAACCGGTCGAGGCGGGCAAAACCATCAAGCTTTTCCGAGCGCCCCACTTTGGCAGCATCCAGCGAGCGGCGCAGAACAGAAATGGATTCATCGTAGGTCTTAAGCGGCACAGGAAACGGGTGACCGTCTTTCCCGCCATGGGCAAAGGAGAAGCGCGCTGGATCGGCAAACCGCGTAGGCGTCCCGTGAACCACTTCAGCAATCAGCGCCAGAGATTGCAGGGTACGCGCCCCGAGATTTTCCAGAAGCAACAATGATGCAAAGTCGCGCAGATCACGCTCATAGGCAACCGCCAGAACTGCTCCCAGGCGTTTGAGGTCCACGTTGCAGGCGCGAACATCATGATGGCGGGGCATGGAAAGCTTACGCGCTTCTTGCAGCGTGCGTTCCGGGTGCTCGTGCGCGACCTCAAGCAGGGCTTTTTGCGCCGGCTTGGCGCGATGCTCCACCAGATTCATGATGTCGCCTTCAATCACGCTGTCACCCACAATGGCGGTATGCGGTTCAGAAATAAAATCGCGCACGGTGGCGGAATGCCAGTGATAGCGGCGTGCCAGGCCGCTAGCGTCGTTCATTCCCTGCTGTACAACAGTCCATTCGCCGCCGCTGCTGACGACAAAGGAATGCAGGTAAAGCTGGAAACCGTCTGCGATGGCATTGTTGTCAATCCGTGCGGTCAGGCGGCTGTTGCGAGCCAGTTCCTCACCATTGAGGTTGGCCCGTTCAGCCACGGCTCGAAGCTCATCCGGCGTTTTGCGGGAGTGCCTGCCTCGCCCACCACAAACGTAAATTCCAAGTTCGTGTGCCCGCGGATTGAGACCACGCTTAAGCGCGCCCATCACCGACGTGGTGATTCCAGAGGAGTGCCAGTCCATGCCCATCACACAGCCGAGGGCCTGAAACCAGAAGGGATCGCTCAAGCGCGAGAGCAACTCCGATGTCCCGTAGTGGTAAAGCACGGCTTCGCAGATGCCGGTTCCAAGCAGGGTCATGCGCTCAGCCAGCCAGGGCGGAACGCGCCCGCCGTGCAGAGGCAAATCGGCAAAGCCTGAGCGCTTCATACCTTCTATTATCTCCCGAAAGTAAAGCGAAAGCTATTCTGATCTTGTTGTAAAATCGCCGCCACTACGGAGCGTTCTGATGCACACGATGATGAAAACGCCGCTGACCCTCCTGGCTGTGCTGGAAAGGGCAGGCAAATATTTCGGGAATGTAGAGGTGGTCTCGCGACTGCCCGACCGAAGCATCCATCGCACCACATGGGGCGGTGTTTATGAAAGAGCGCTCCGGCTGGCGGAGTGCCTGCAATCAGCGGGCATCAGAAAAGGTGATCGCGTAGCCACGCTGATGTGGAACCACCACATCCATCTCGAGGCGCATTACGGCATCCCCGCGATGGGCGGAATTCTTCATGCGCTGAATCTGCGGCTGCATCCGGACGAGATCGCATGGATTGCCAATCATGCGCAAGACCGGTTCCTGATTGTGGACGACGTGCTGCTTCCGGTGCTGGAGAAATTCAAAGCAAAGGTAAACTTCGAACGTATTTTTGTTGTTTCGCATTGCGGGCAACCGGTTTCAGGCGAATACGAAAGCTACGAAGACTGGATAAAGCAGGCGCGCGGCGACTTCCAGTATCCCGGGATCAGCGAAGATGACGGCGCAGCCATGTGCTACACCTCAGGAACCACGGGCAATCCCAAAGGAGTGATTTACTCGCATCGCTCAGAGGTGCTGCACAGTCTGGTGCA
>DATFDA010000105.1:0-2439 GCA_035252525.1 Candidatus Angelobacter sp.
GTCCAGGCGGGCAACCGCGCGTCTCCAGGTCTGGAGAAGTGTCCTCTACGTTGCTTTGGCCATGCCGCTGCTGAGTATCTTCATGCCCCATTTCAATGTGGCCATTCCTGGGGCTGCATGGCTGGCTGCGCACACCACTTATTCAACTGCTAGCCCCGTGGAGCCGCCCAACACAGCACCAGATGCGTACCGTCCATCACCTGCGGCGAATTTCGCGGGCGAACATGCAATTGGCGCAGTTCCAAAGACTCATGCAACTCAGCCGCAGACGGGAACAAAAGCCGCTGTTTCTGGTTTGAAGTCACATACCGCTTCCGTTGATACTCCCGCCGTTCCCGCGCAGCGCGCCTGGAGCGTAAACTGGGCCGGCATTGCTCTCGGAATCTACCTTCTGGGACTGGTGATCCTGCTGACCCGCCTGCTACTGGGCATACGTGGAAGCCGCAGGCTCGCCGCCACGGCCGGAGACATTTCGCCACGCTATTTCCCGCGCAAAGGTGAAGTGGAAGACGCGCATAAAATCCGCCGCATTGGATTTCCTCGCCCTGCAATCACAACGTGCCGGAGTGAAGATTGCGCCGCATCTGAAGGAATCACCTGCCCTTCTTGTGCCTGCCACAGTCGGTATCCGGAAGCCTCTCATCCTGCTTCCTGAGGACTGGCGGGAATGGAGCCGGGAAAAGCTTGAGGCCGTTCTGGCTCATGAGATCTCTCACGTGGCGCGCCGCGATGCAGTCACCCAGCTTCTTTCCAAAGTGCATTGCGCTTTCTTCTGGTTCAGTCCGCTTCCCTGGTGGCTGGACCGGAAAATCACTGATCTGGCTGAACAGGCCAGTGATGAAGCCGCGCTCACAGGCGGAGCAGACCGCACGCTGTATGCTGAAACGCTGCTCGGATTCTTTTCCCAGGTTGAAGGTGTTCACCGGCGGGTGCGATGGCATGCCTTGTCGTTGTCTATGGCCAGTCATGGCAGCTCCGGGCACGCAGAGAGGCGCGTCGACCGCATCCTTGCCTGGAGGGCCGCCACGTCAATGAAAAAATCGCTGGTCGTCATTCTTATTTCATGCGCGGCGCCTGTAATTTTCCTGGTTGCATCTCTGCGTCCTTCCGTTACTGCCCATGCGCAACCTGAGACCGGCAGAACGGTGGCCGCTGTGCCCACCAGCAAGCCTGTAGCTCTGCGCTCAAGCGCTTCACCAGCAACCCAACCGTCTCTTATGGCGCAGGCGGCGACTCCGATCGCTGAAAAGAGTACGCAGCAGAAGGACGGGCAATCATCTGAAGAATCAAACACAATCAATATCAACGGCGGCTCTTACAACAGCAGATCCGGCCCGCGCTATGTAATCATCCATGCCAATTCCAACAGCGTGACCATGTCCGGCGACCAGGAAGACCTGCAACATGCGCGCTCGCTGCGGGGAAAAATCAATGGCGATTTCATCTGGTTTGAGCGCGACGAAAAATCCTATGTCATTACTGATCCGGCTTTTCTTGACCGCGTGAAGACCTTGTTTGCTCCCCAGGAAGAGCTTGAAAAGCAGCAGGACGCGTTGGGACGGCAACAGGACGATTTAGGCCGGCAACAAGACGAACTCGGACGCCAGCAGGATGAACTTGGCAAGCAGATGGACGCAGTTTCAGTAAAGGTGCCGGACATATCGCCGGACCTGGAACGGATCCATGCTCGCCTCAAACAACTTCAAGCCAGCGGCGCTACGCAAAGCGAACTGGGCAGCGTCCAGGCTGAAATTGGCGAACTCCAGTCGCGGCTTGGTCATTTGCAGTCTGAGGCCGGCCAGCAGCAATCCGTGGTCGGACGCCAGCAGAGCGATTTGGGACGCAAACAGGGCGAGCTTGGCCAAAGGCAGGGGGAACTCGGGAGGCAGCAGGGAGAGTTGGGCCGCCGCCAGGGTGAGCTTGCCCGCAAAGCTTCCAGCGAACTGCGCAGGATGTTTGACGATGCCATCACCAAGGGAATTGCGAAACCGGAATAACGTTCGCTTTCAGGCAGCATCCCGGCAATATCGAAAGGAGTTCATGGTCATGCAATCAAAAACGTCATCTCGTTTTGGCTTTAACCTGGCTGTGCCTGCAAAGGTTGTCTTTTGCGTTTCTCTTGTCACCTGCGCGGCGCTCGCCGCCAGCGCGCAAAGCGCAGCCAGGTACGCTAATGACACGTTTACCGTGATCTCTCGTACTGATCACGGCTATATGCATGTACATCTTCGGGGAGAAGGAGATCATTGCTGGGCTACCACCTCTGATGATCGGAATGTTGCGGTCAGCATGGGCGATGATCTGTGTACCTCTTCGCCAGAGGATGTTCCCCACCAAGCTTTGATGTATGCCCGCGTCATGCCGGCAAAGATCTCGTTTCGTATGAACGGCAAGGGATATTCCATCAGCGATCCGAATACGGTGAAGGCGGCGCGCAGC
>DATFDA010000106.1:0-14277 GCA_035252525.1 Candidatus Angelobacter sp.
GTTTGGAGTTGAAAAACAGCTCGGGAACCGGTGGGTTCTCTCCGCTGATTATGTTGGCCTGCATACCATCAACATTGAACGCCCGGTCGATCTGAACGCTCCTGCGCCTTTTCTGCCCACTGCCACGGGCGAGTTCCGCGGTGGAACCAACGCGTCGAATGCTTCCGCGCTGGCGGACGCCAGCCGTCCAATTGTGCCGGTGCCCAACGGCTTCCGTCGCGTGATCGCCAACGCTAATCTGGGATCCGCGAGTTACAACGCCTTACAGTTTCGGGTGAAAAAACAACTCTCTTCCCGCTTCAGTATGCTTCTCAGCTATACGTGGTCGCATGCCATCGACACTGTCGACCAGGATGCGGCACAACAGGACCCGGCTGACTCCAACCTGCTCGGCAGCGTTGAAAAATCCACCAGCATTTTCGACCAGCGCCATAATGCCGCGCTGAGCGGAACGTACCAGTTCCCGCTCGGTTTTACCTTCTCGACGTTCGCGCAGTTGGGCTCCGGATTCCCCTATAACATCACTACCGGAGTAGACAACAACGGCGACGGCTCAAATTCTGATCGTCCATTTCTGAACGGTGCGTTGTTACCCCGAAACGCAGGGCGCGGCACGCCGATTTATGACGTGGCCACCGCTCTTGAAAAGTCTTTCCGCCTGTCTGAGCGCGCTAAAATGAGTTTGCGCGCTGAGGCTTTCAACATTTTCAACCACCAGAACATCTATAGTCGCAGTGGTGTGTTCGGCAACGCCGTAACCCCTTTGCCCACCTTTGGCCTGCCTGCCGCTGGCATTGCCAACGTGGGACAGCCGCGCGAGTTGCAATTCCTTGCCCGCATCACATTCTGATAGAGTTACTGAACCGGAGAACGTTATTTCACATGTGGCTCAAAGGCCATTTCGGACGGCAAAAGACCTCGCTGGAACCGCTGGGCCGGCTGGAAACCGAACTAATGGACCGCCTCTGGGCGCGGCCGGGAATCGCCGTCCGCGATCTTCATCAGGAACTGGGTGGCCGCCTCGCCTACACCACATTGATGACGACGCTTGATCGTCTCTACAAGAAGGGTCTTCTCCAGCGCCATAAGGAAGGCAAAGCTTACTTTTACTCGCCCGTTTTAACCGAACGCGAATACCAGGAATCACTCACCCAGCATTTCTTCGGAATCGTCTTGAATGACCGCCGGAACTCCGGGGCCGTTCTCTCCCGGTTTGTGGAAGCCGTGACTGATGCTGACCGGGCCATGCTTGATCAACTTGACCAGATTGTAAAAGCCAAACGGCGGGCCCTGCGCCGTAAGGAATAGAGCCGTGTTTTTCGCCCTCTGCATCTGCCTGCTCTTTGCCGTGATGTTTCTCATCATGGCCGTTACTGCCCTGGCATTATTGCCGGCAATTCGTCTTACAGAGCGGTTGGCTCATCGGGCTGAATCATCGGTCGTGGCTAATGTCCTCTTTGGCGTGCGAGCTTTCCCCATCCTTCTCGGCGTCCTGGCGAGCCTGGGTCTGGCGCTGCCTGCGTTTCTCAAATTCGAGCCGCACGCCACAAACGAAATTCCAGGAGCGCCTTTGCTGGTTCTGGCAGGTCTCGGCCTGGCGCTGACGTTCATCATCGCCATCCGCTACGCCCTGGTGCTTCATGCCACTCGGCGGGTCCGCGAACAGTGGTTCAAGAACGCAACGTTGCTGCGCAATGCCAAGGCCGGCATTCCGGTGTACTGTGTGGAACACGCAGCTTCTCTGCTTGCCGTGACGGGTATTTTCTCCCCGCACATCTTTGTCTCCCGTAATGTTGTTGACAGCCTGAGTAGCGCGGAACTGGATGCGGCACTCTCTCACGAACTGGCGCACGTAAGCGAAACTGACAATCTTAAGCAGCTCTTTTTGAAAGTGACCGCCCCGCCGAACTGGCTGCGGCCTCTGGCGAAAATTGACTCTCTCTGGGCCCGCTTCAGCGAGCTTGCCGCGGATGAGCAGGCAATGACGTCGGGCGCCTCTGCGCTCGAACTCTCTTCAGCGCTTGTCAAAGTTGGAAAACTTTCTGTGCAACAACGCCCGGATCTGCTCGCAGCCTCGCACCTTGTTGATAGTTGTAGCGCTGCAACAACAGCGCGCGTAGCCCGTTTGCGGGATCTGCTGGAGCGCGAACACGAACGGCCAGAAGCACTCACCACTTCCGGGCATCACATGACCACTCTGGTGTGCCTGGGTTCAGTGCTTGCGCTGTATCTTCTGTTGCTGGGGACAATCCTTCCACAGATCCACGAGGCTCTGGAATTTTTGGTGCGGTAGCCGGTGTCTTATCCCTGGTATTTGGAGTGCATCACCCGGCTTGTACGCTTTGCCGGTTTGCTACTGCGCGGTAATCCTTCTATTCATCTTCCGGCCAGAAATGCCGCCACCAGCTCTGTTTTTTCTTGACCACCGGTTCTTCCTCAAAAAACGCCTCGTCCCGCAGTCCGAGAAAGCCTCCGGCACGCACGGCGGAATCCCTGATTGGCGCGGGAACGGATGCTGCCGGTTTCCGCATCTCCACTGCGGCCGGCGCGGACCTTTCGACTGGCTGCACAGGCTTGACCAATCTGGGACGGCGAAAAACCGCGACGGCAGCTTGCCGTGCGGCTCCTGTGGGGATGACAGTAACGAGTGTTTTGTCGCTACCCAGAGCATAATCCACCGCGCCCTTTGCCCCGTGTTCAAACACCTGCTGTTCCGGGACCTGCTTGCGTAGAGTAGATGCGGTCTTCACATCGAAGGTCAAAAATCGCGGCATGAGGCCGCTCCTTGGAAAAATGGAGTGACTCGGTGGCAGAGACTTAGATGCGCCGCGCTTTGCCGGTGGTTTGACGCACCTCCGCTTCTTCATTTACTCTCCGCCTTCATCTCTTAACATTCTGAGGGGTATTCACCATGGCCCGTGTTCCCGTTACCCGCAGGCGCTTTACAGTTGGCGCCGTAGCTGCTGCAACCGCTGCCTTGATCAACCCGGCAGAAGCTCTTGAACAGGCACAGAATGCCGCTCCATCACAGACCGTCGCCACACTGGAGCAAAAAGCCAAAGCAGCAATGGCCAAGCTTTCTCCTGCGGCCCAGGCGGAAGTTGAGATGAAGGTGGCCTCCATTTTGCGCAAGTATGGAGACAGGCTCAACGATGAGCAGAAAGCAGATATCCGCCGTGCCACGGCTGAAACGCAGGACGGCCTTGAGAAGATGCGAGCCTTTGTGCTCGAAAACGGTGACCAGCCCGCCACCGTGCTCAAGCTTCGCCGCGAGGGAGGCAAACTGTAATGCTTGGCGAAGATATTCTTTTCCTTTCGGTGACCGAACTTTCCGCTCGCATCAAAGCCGGCAAACTGTCTCCCGTAGAGTTGGCGCAAAGCTATCTGGAGCGCAGCCGCGCCATCGGCCCGAGACTCAACGCCTATGTCACGCTTACGGAGAAGCTTGCGCTTGATCAAGCCCGCGCTGCCGAAAAAGAAATCGCCGCCGGAAAGTATCGCGGCCCGTTGCATGGAATTCCGTATGCGGCCAAAGATCTCCTCGCGGTCAAGGGATATCCCACAACCTGGGGTGCCCGCCCCTATGCCAACCAGCACTTTGATTATGACGCCACGGTGATACGCAAACTCACAGCGGCTGGAGCGGTGCTGCTTGGCAAAGCTGCCATGATTGAATTGGCGGGAGGCATGGGCTACCGCTACGCGTCTGCCTCCGCAACCGGGCCCGCAAAGAATCCCTGGAACACCAACTGCTGGACCTGTGGCTCATCCAGCGGTTCCGGCGCAATCATGGCTGCTGGCCTGGCTGCCTTCGCGCTCGGCACTGAGACATGGGGCTCCATCATTTGTCCATCCGGCTTCACCGGCACAACCGGACTTCGTCCCACCTTTGGACGTGTCAGCCGCTATGGAGCCATGGCTCTGGCTTATTCCATGGACAAGATTGGTCCCATGTGCCGCACCGCAGAGGATTGTGACCTGGTGCTGCAAACCATTTCAGGCCACGACCCGCAGGACCTCGGTTCGCTGCCGGAAAACCAGGCTCATTACAACGGAGCCGGACAAAGCAGCGCCCGTCTCCGCCTCGGCTGGATGACCAACCAGTGGAAGAAAATTGATCCTGCCGTGGAGCAGGCCGTCAACACCGCACGCAAAGTTCTGGAAAACGAACCGTCTCTTTCCATCGTGAACGTTGTCTTGCCGGAAGGCCCATGGGAAACAGCGGCGGGCGTTGTTGTCTCTGTGGAAGGCGCTTCTGCATTCCGGTCCTTAATAGAATCCGGCGGCGTGGAGCAATTAAATGATCCGCTGGGAAAGATCGGCGGCTACATGAATGAAGAGATCAGTGCCTCTGATTTCATCCTGGCCCAACGTATCCGCGGCCTGCTTGAAAAGAGGATGGATGCTGTCTTCGCCCAGGCAGACGTTCTGGTTGCTGCATCGCTTCCGGTCACTGCCACAACGTTGGACGCCAACCTTGACGATGCTCTTAGCTTTCCTGACCCCATTGGCGGCATCGGCAATTTCTGCGGACTCCCCGCCCTTAGCGTGCCCTGCGGCTTTGGCCACCAGGGGACGCCCGTAGGCCTGCAGTTTGTAGGTGCTCCGCTTGCCGAGGACAAGCTGGTGCAGGTGGCGCGCCTGTTTCAGTCGCGCACCAAATGGCATACTCAGCATCCAAAACTCACTTAACACAGGGGTTAAACCCTAGTGTCACCTGCGTGAGCGTATGCCATACTTAAAGCAGCTCTGAAAGGGACCTGTGCTTCCAATTGATGCGCGCCGGTTTGTAGCACAGAGATGGCTTTCTGCTGAACGCTTCGGCAGGGCCACATCTGTTCCTCAACTCCTTGCTGAGCCTAGTGGCATCTAAGTGTCGAAAATGTCTGCCGATCTGTTGAACGGTGCACGCTGCGGCCATGAGCTTCGCGATTCAATTTTGCGGCATGTCCGCTATACACTCGCGCGGCCCGGTAAGGCCCTTGTTCCTCGCGAACTGTTCAAACCCGTTTCTTTGGCAATCCGCGATCTCATGATTGATCGGCTGCTTGAAACCGAGCAGCGCTACCGTGAACTGGATTCCAAGCGCCTCTACTATCTCTCCATGGAATTTCTTATGGGGCGCTGGCTCAGCGATAACCTCTGCAATCTCGGCCTGATGGACAAATGCCAGGCAGTGCTGGCAGAGTTCAATATCCATCTTGAGAACGTGCTTGAAGTTGAGCCGGATGCCGGACTGGGCAACGGCGGCTTGGGCCGGCTGGCGGCATGTTTCCTTGAATCGCTCGCCACTCTCGGCATGCCTGGCTTCGGATACGGCATCGATTACGAATACGGTCTCTTCAAACAGGAGATCGTCGCCGGCCATCAACGCGAAAAGCCTGACCGCTGGAAGGCTGAAGGCACGCCGTTCTATGTGGAGCGTCCGCACGAGCTTTGCGCCATTCCGCTCTATGGGCGCATCGAGCACACCCGCGACTCTGAAGGCAACCGCAAGCAGCGCTGGACCGATTGCAAAATCGTCGTTGGCGTGCCCAATGACATGCCCGTGGCTGGACTTGGGGGCCAGACCGTCAATTATCTGCGCCTCTTCACCGCGCGCGCCTCAGAGGATTTCGACATTGAAATCTTCAACCGTGGCGACTACATTCGCGCGGTAGAACAAAAGATTGCGTCGGAAAACATCTCTCGCGTCCTCTATCCCTCCGATTCGGTCTTGTCTGGCAAAGAGCTGCGGCTCATCCAGGAATACTTCCTTGTCGCCTGCTCGCTGAAAGACATCATCCGCCAATACCGGTCTACTCATTCCGGCCTCGATTCGTTTCCTGAAAAAGTGGCAGTGCAAATGAATGACACGCATCCCAGCTTATGCGTTGCCGAGCTGATGCGCCTGCTGGTGGACGAGCACCAGATCGAATGGGAGCGTGCCTGGGAAATCACCGTGGCAACGCTCGGGTACACCAATCACACCCTGCTGCCGGAAGCGCTGGAGCGCTGGCCCGTATCTCTGATGGAGCGCGTGCTGCCGCGGCACATGGAAATCATTTTCGGGATTAACCACCAGTTCTTGCGGACCGTAGCGCATATCTGGCCTGCCGAGTTGGACCGCCATCGCCGTATGTCCATTATTGAAGAAGGTCCGGAGAAGCAGGTGCGCATGGCCCATCTCGCCATCATCGGCAGCCATGCCATCAATGGTGTTTCCAGGCTGCACACAGAGTTACTCAAAAGCTCTCTGGTGCCGGACTTCGCCGCCGTGTGGCCGGAACGCTTCAGCAATAAGACCAACGGCGTGGCCCCGCGGCGCTGGCTGTTGAAGGCGAACCCTGAATTATCAGCGCTGCTGACGCGTGCCGTGGGTGAGAGCTGGATCACGAATCTTGATCAGGTTCGCGGCATTGAACCTCTGGCCTCCGATCCGGGCTTTCAGCAGGAGTTCATGCAGATCAAGCGCCGCTGCAAGGAAAAGCTGGCCCGTGAAATAGCCAATACCACCGCGGTGCAGGTTGATCCTGATTCGCTTTTTGACGTGCAGGTGAAACGCATTCACGAGTACAAGCGTCAATTACTGAACGTGATGCGAATCGTACATGAATACCTGGCGCTTGTAGAAGACGGCGTGGACCCAGCAGTGCCGCGCACCTATATCTTTGCCGGCAAGGCAGCACCCGGCTATTGGGCAGCCAAGCAGATCATCAAGCTGATCAATAACCTCGCTTATATCGTGAACAACGATGCCCGCGCCGGCCGCTGGATGAAAGTGGTCTTTGTTCCTGATTACCGTGTTTCCCTGGCGGAGATCATCATGCCTGCCGCCGACCTGAGCCAGCAGATTTCCACGGCCGGCATGGAAGCCAGCGGCACAGGAAACATGAAACTGGCTATGAACGGCGCCATCACGCTCGGCACATTGGATGGCGCCAATATAGAAATCATGGAAGCCGTAGGCAAAGCCAATATTTACATGTTCGGTCTCACGCCTGAAGATGTGAAGTGGTATCAGGAACACGGCAACTACAATCCTCGCGAGCTCTGCGATGGTAATCCCGTGCTGCGCCGCGTGATGGATGCTCTTGCCTCAGACCACTTCAGCCCTGACGAGCATGGTCTGTTCCGCTGGATCGTGGATGAAATTCTGGATCGGGGTGACCGTTACTTCCACATGGCTGACCTGCCTTCCTATCTCAAGGCCAGCAGCCGCGCCGATCTCGATTACCAGCAGCACGCCGTATGGGCCAATAAAGCCATCCTCAACGTTGCTCGCACAGGGTTTTTCTCCAGTGACCGCACCATCCGCGAGTACGCGCGGGATATCTGGCATATCAAATCCAGTCTGGGGCCACAAGAAGAGCCTGCTGCCGCTCCCGCCGCCCGTGAGTCCGTGAGCGCGGAAGCCTGAGCGATTCTCGCACTCAACCCGCAAACCGCAGCTTAAGTCGCGCGCTCCGCTCGCCTATAATCTTTCTGCTGTGAATTTCCAGAATTTCGAGCTCGAGTACTTCCAGTCCCAATTTGAACGTACTGTCGAATACAATCTGGCAGATAGCTCCGTGAAATGCGCCAATGTAAGCGACCTGCTCGCCGGAGAAGATGCCGCTGCGCTCACAAACCTGCCTCTTTACTACCCTGAAGTCAACGGAACCGCCCTATTGCGCGAGCGCATTGCCGCGTTGTATCCGAATGCCGGCCCGTCCAACGTTCTGGTCACCGTGGGAGCAGCCCAGGCCAACTGGATGATCTGCACAACTCTTCTTGAGCCTGGGGATGACGTTATCGTCATTTCTCCCGGATATCGCCAGGTTTGGGGACTGGCAAAGAACGCCGGGTGTCACGTCCATGAAGTCCAGTTACATCCGGAAAATGGCTGGCGACTCGACCTCGATGAGTTGGAGCGACTCGCCGGAGCAAAAACGAAGCTGATCTCCATTGTGAATCCGAACAATCCCACCGGCAGCGTCCTTTCCGTTCGGGAGATGGAACGCATTGTCAGCATCTGCAGCCGAACCGGCGCTTGGCTGCATACGGACGAAGTCTACCGTGGGACCGAACTCGCCGGCCCTGAGACGCCTTCATTCTGGGGAATGCATGAGCGCGTGATCTGTGTAAACAGCTTGTCCAAAGCTTACGGGCTGGCCGGCTTGCGCATTGGCTGGGTGCTGGCTGCTCCACAGATGATTGAAGAACTATGGCGCAGGCACGAATACGCAGTCATCGCAGCGTCCGGTCCCAGCATGGCTCTGGCCGAAATTGCTCTTCGCCCTGGCAAGCGCCAGATGCTGCTCGCTCGCCAGAAGCAGCTTTCCGGTGAAGGTCACCGCATTTTGCGCGAATGGATCGCCGCACAAAATGGAAGATTTTCCGTCGGCGAAGCCGTGGCCACGTCCATTGCCTTCGTACGTTGCCATGTCGAAATGGACTCAGTAACTCTGGCCAACCACATCCGGCAAAAAGCTTCCGTGCTTGTTGCGCCGGGCGCTTATCTGGGGACTGAGCAACATTTGCGTATCACGGTGGGCTATGAGCCGGAGAAGATAAAAGCCGCGCTTGCTCGAATCACAGGCGCGGTTTCCAGTCTTCCGGCCACGTCGCCAGAGCAAATGCTCGCCGGCAAATGATACGTGTGGCCTAATTTTCTTTCCTGCCCACGTGCTTTGTCTCTACACGGCGGGGCAAATTTGATGACGAGTGACCTGCTACCTGTATGCCAGCCTCTCTCCCGGCGAAACATGCTGCCCGGGGCTCCCACCATGTACACTTAACAGCGTGAAACAAACTCGCACCCGACACTTTCTTCCATTCCTGGCAATAGCACTCGTCGCAATGGCCATTGCGGGGCAACTTCTAGCCCAGCAACTCAAGCTTTCGCAGTCGTTTTCCGTGGCTGCGGTGAGTGCCCTGAAGGCCATCAATGCCACCGGTTGGGCCATGCCGTCTTCAGTGCGCGAACTGGAGATGCGCCAGGCGGAAGCGCAATCCAGAATGGAAGACGCCAAGGATGCAGCCGAATCACAAGACGATGCTGATGCCTTCGTCTACCTGCAGCGTTATCAACTCCGCCATAGCCAGAACTTTGGCGATTTCAGTAATGCTGTCACTCAGGCTGCCGCCAGGATGAAAGGCAAAGACACACTGCAGCGCGCCGCCGCTCTGGTGGCCAAAGACCCAAAGTTCATCGCGCGCAAGAACAAGGAACAGGCGTGCTCAGCCGCGCTGGAGAAGAAACTGCAGTCCCGCGTGTTCTCGCCGCCATCAGCCTGCGATTTATATTAAAGAACTCTCCATACATTTGCGGCAGCGCCTTCGCCGTAGGACCCGAGCACGCCAATGAAGGCTTCGGCTTGTGTTAGATTAAATGGAGTGTGGGCGCGTAGCTCAGTTGGTAGAGCAACGCCCTTTTAAGGCGTGGGTCGCTGGTTCGAATCCAGCCGCGCTCACCATCTTCGACCCCTGCTGTTCTGGCTTCAACAGGTCCTTCCCTCTCCACTCCGTTCAGGATCGGATTTCGCTTCGCGGCTCACACGCCGGTACTCGCAGCTTCCGTTGTCCGCGCTCTTGTACAATATTTTCATGCCACGAATGGTGAAATGCGTGAAGCTCGGGCGAGAGCTTCCCGGCCTTGATGAGCCACCCTTTGACACTCCTCTGGGCCAAAAAATCTATGAAAACGTCAGCGCTGAAGCCTGGCGCATGTGGGGCGAGCATTCCAAAATGCTGCTCAACGAGTACCGCCTCCAGCCCTGGAAACCGGAAGCACAGCAGTTTCTGGTGGAACAAATGGAAGCCTATTTCTTTGGCCCGGGTTCATCGCTGCCAAAGGAGTACGTCCCGCCCGCGCGGTAATTCCGCCACGTGATTCGCTCAAGGTGTTGGCTTACAGACCAGGAGATTGGCTCCGCCTATACATGACCAAAGTTTCTCTGCTTGTTCCACGAACTAAAGCATAATGTACTGCATTATCCCCCAACAAGATTGATCGTCCGGCCCCAAAATGTGACGGCTGGTTTTATCGGTGCGCCGCCCTTACGGAGAATTTCATGACTCGAATCCTGCAACTGAAACAACTGTTCGCCTGCCTGATCTTCGGCGCACTTTTAGTGACAGTGCCTGCCAGAGGCTACGCGCAGCAGAAATCGGCCACTGTACCGCCCGATAAAAAAGAAGTTCTCCGCAAGGCACGGCTGGCCTATTACAGCCTGAGCGACGCGGGGATGACGGAGTTTGCGTGCGCCGTGACGCCGGACTGGTCTGGCCTGCTCGCTGAAGAACGCAAAAACGATCCTGCCGCGGCAGATAAGGCAACAGCAACGTTAAACCAGCTTCGCTTCAATGCCAGTCTCGGCGCCGATGGCAAGATTCATCTCACGCACAACAACCTTTCCACCGATAACAAGGCCATGGTTGATGCGCTCAACCAGATCTTTGCCGGCACGGAACAGATGACCGCAGGATTTTTCGATACCTGGAAGCTCTTCATGATGAGTCCGCCGTTCCCCAGCATCGAAAGTGAATATCAACTCGAGAACCTGGGCCCACAGTACCGGTTGACCTACAAAGAAGATACTGCTGATGTGGTTACAACTATAGATCCTGATTTCTCCGTCAGCCAACTCAAAGTCACCTCCCCGGAATTCAACAGCGCCATCTGGCCTAAATTCACGCGGACTCCCAAAGGCCTTCTCTTCACCTCATACGAAGCGACGTATTTCTCCAACAAACCTGACGAGAGTACCCAACTGAAAGTCGCCATTGGATACCAGGAAGTCTCCGGCCTGGAGCTGGTACAGAAGCTCGATTTGCGCGGCAGCTACGGTGGCCACCCGTTCGGAATAAAACTCACGTTTTCTGATTGCACGGTCAAAAAAGCAGTGAAGAAGATGTGAGGGCGCTGGCGCGGCTTAGCGCGATATTGGGGTGCTTCATGGGTCGGCTCGACACAACTGCGGCTATTAAGCGACTGATGAAAGAGGAAAAGAATGGTCGGGACGGGCAGATTTGAACTGCCGACCCCTCGCACCCCAAGCGAGTGCTCTACCAGGCTGAGCCACGTCCCGACGAGAAGAGTGACCACCGCAAGAAACAGGGGTAATCAGCGGTCAACTTGGTCATTATAGCATCTGTTTTCCGGTTGATCCTTGCCTCTCATCTGTCACATCAAAGAGCCAGACACCGTAGGTCAACTTGGATTTCTCCCCGCTGGAAGCCATCCGGAACCCGCAAGTTAAGGCTTTGCCACAGCTTGTTTTGAGGCTTTCCCCTGACCGGAAGGACATTGGCAGATATCGGCACTTGGTTCATGGGTGCAGATGGTCAGTAATGTTCCCAAAATGCGGCCAATTGGGCTAATATCTCTCGGCAAGCAGCACCTTTCTTAAAGCGCCACAAGTCCTTGAAATGAGCACTGCCGTATCTCCAAAACGCCGCGCTGCGCCGGGCATGCGGGCCCTGCCCATCATTGCCTATTTTGAGGATGATCCGGTGGCGGCGCGCTACTTCCGCGCAGTTCAGCGCTTCCGGCGGCTTCCCTTTCATCGGGCGGTGGCGGAAGACCCGGAGGCAGAGCGCATCGTCCTTGTATCGCGGGAACATCAGGTGGACCACAACTATGCTCAGTTGCGCGTTCCCAACGTTCGCGTCCTGGCGCTGACCAACACCTGTTTCAGTGATCCGCGAAACGACGGCGCTGTGTATGCCTATCTACCCCCTGACGTGACCGAGCCGCTGCTCGATCGTATGGTTGACAATGCTCTCGATCATATCCACCTGGTCTACACACGGCAGCAGGTAAACCAGCGTCTCGCCGGGGCCAGCCAGGAGATTCACGAGCTCAACCAGATCGGCGTGGCGCTCTCTGCTGAGCATGATCCGGCGCGCCTGCTGGAATTGATCCTGACAAAATCGCGCGAGTTCACCGGCAGTGATGCGGGTTCTCTTTATCTCGTGGAGACCATTGAGCCGACAGGTGGGCGGCAATCGTTGCTCTTCAGCCAGACGCTTACCTCTGAAACACAGGCTCTTACAGCGGCGACGGATGCTTCGTCCCAGCGCCTCCGCTTCAAGCTGGCTCAGAATGACACCGTCGAAGTACCCTTCCGCGAAGTGACCATGGAGGTGGATGAGAACTCCATTGCCGGATACGTGGCCTTGACGGGTCAGATCGTCAACATTCCTGACGCCTATGACATACCCGCCAGCGTGCCTTACACCATCAATCGCAGCTTTGATGAAGACTCGGGGTATCGCACGCGCTCAATTCTCGCCGTTCCCATACGCAACCAGAAGGACAAGATTATAGGTGTCCTTCAGCTCATCAATGCCAAGCGCGCGCCTTCCGCGCGGCTGGATTCGCCTGCGGCTGTGGATGAACACGTGGTGCCCTTCACCGCGCGCCAGCAGGAAGTTGTGCTCTCGCTAGCCAGCCAGGCCGCCGTGGCGTTTGAAAACAGCCAGCTTTATGACAACATTCACCGGCTATTTGAAGGCTTTGTTCGAGCCTCAGTCACGGCCATTGAAACGCGAGATCCCGCAACCTCAGGCCATTCCTTCCGCGTGGCCAACCTGACACTTGCGCTGGCGGAAGCTGTAGACCGGACAACCACCGGCTTCTACGCTCCGGTTCACTTCAGCCGCGACCAGATGCGCGAAATCCGCTACGCCAGCCTGCTGCACGACTTCGGCAAGGTGGGTGTTCCTGAAGAAGTTCTGGTCAAAGCGAAGAAACTCTACCCTGCGCAGATGGAACTCATCCAGCAGCGCTTTGGTTTCGTGCGCCGCACGCTGGAAACGGAAATTCTCAGGTCGAAGATCAGGTATCTGCTGGAAAAAAGCCGCGACGAATTTCACGCTGCCGAGCCGCAGCTTGACCGCAAGCTGGCTGACGCCTTGCGCGAGCTTGATGAGCATATGGAAGCCATCATCCTGGCCAACGAACCAACGGTGCTGCCGGAAGGCAACTTTGATCGTCTGGGCGAAATTGCGGACGTGCAATATAAAGACCTGTTCGGTGAGTCCCGGCCGCTGCTCACTCCGGAGGAAGTACGGCTGCTCTCCATCCGTCAGGGCTCGCTTGATGAGGCGGAGCGTCTGCAAATTGAAGCGCACGTTGTCCACACAGTGAGTTTTCTCCAGGCGATTCCGTGGACCAATGAATTGAAGAACATTCCTGAGATTGCGCGCGCTCATCATGAAAAGCTGAATGGCACGGGCTATCCCTACAAACTTTCTGCCCCGGAAATCCCTTTGCAGGCGCGCATGATGACCATCTCAGACATTTTTGACGCTCTGGCTGCGGCAGATCGCCCATATAAGAAGGCCGTTTCCGTTGACCGCGCACTGGAAATCCTTGATCTTTCCGTACAGGATGGTGAGATTGACTCGGGACTGTTTGCCATTTTCAAGGAGGGCAGAATTTATCATCGCTGGAAAGTTGAAGCAGATTCCTACTGAAATACGGTCCTCCCCCGAAACTCGGTGTTTTTCCCCGATTGCATCAGCAACGTAAAGTAAGGTAGATTGCGACTGAGACCTCTGATGAAAGAGTTTTACATTGCTGACGCGCTCCGCTATGAGAACCAGGTCATCACTTCCTCTTTTGTGGTGATCTCGAAACAGGCGAAGCCAAAAAAGAGCGGCGAACTCTATCTGGCCATGACTTTCGGAGATCGCACCGGGCACATCGACGCCAAGATGTGGGACAACGTGGTGGACCACATCAATATTTTTGAGCAGGATGATTTCGTTAAAGTCCGCGGTCTGGTCAACAAGTTCAACGGGCGCTTTCAGCTTACTGTGCATAAGCTGCGTTCCCTGCAGGAAACAGAAATTGAGTTCGATGACTATCTGCCCCGCACGACCAAAGATATCTCTTCGCTGTGGCAGTCTCTGGGTGAATACGTTGCCGGCTTTAATGATCCCTACCTGAAGGCGCTTGTTCAGGCATTCATGTGCGACCCGCAGATTGAACAGGCATACAAGAACGCGCCCGCGGCCAAAACGCTGCATCATGCATTCATCGGGGGTCTGCTCGACCACGTTTTATCTCTCTTTCAGCTTTGCGATCTGGCGTGCCGCAACTATCCTGCCATGATTAACCGGGACCTTCTCCTGACCGGCGCCTTTCTGCACGACATCGGCAAAATCCACGAGCTGACTTTTGCGCGCTCCTTCGCTTACACCACGCGCGGCCAGCTCCTCGGGCACATGATCATTGAGTTGGAGATGCTGCACCAGAAAATTGCGCAGGTGCCGAACTTCCCTGATGAATACAAAACTCTCATTGAG
>DATFDA010000107.1:0-8732 GCA_035252525.1 Candidatus Angelobacter sp.
CGGATCAGTGCAGATGGCCCACATGGGATCGGCTTGTGCCAACTCTTCCCAGTTCCTCTGCAATTGCTCAAGTGAACTCATCGTTTTAGCTTCAGGAGTCTTTTAAAGAATCTTTCTTCTTACGCGCGATCATCCAGATGGTCTCGTACCGGTTTGCGCCGGAAAGTTCAAACATCACTCGATGCAGCGCGTAATAAGCGCCGTGCGCCAGCTTCCACACCCCGGACGCAGCGTAGTAGGGATCCAGCCCTTGTTTCACAATTTCAAAGCCGCTACTACTCAGCAATCGCCGCAGCACAACCGGCGTGAAGTGGGAAAGATGAATCTCGCTGGAGGTTCCGGCCTTTGGGATTCCCGTAACGCGACTGAATTTCCGGAAAGCCCGAAGCCCCATTCTCTTGCCGAGTTTCTTCAGCCCTGAGCCCCACGCAAGAACGTCATTCGGAACTGCGATTACAGTCATCCCGCCCGGCCGCAGCAACTGATGGCAGCGCCGCATCAACCTGGCCGGATCAGGCACATGCTCCAGCACATGGAATAACGTCACATTGTCGAAAGATGCATCAGGTATCAGCAATTCTTCGATGCGCCCCTGCTGAATCTCCAGCCCATATCTCTCTTGCGCAATCCGTACAGCGCTTTCGGAAATTTCGGTGCCGGCGACATCCGTAAAGTGCGGCTTCGCATGGTGAAGAAACTGCCCAATCCCGGTCCCCACGTCCAGAAGATTCCCCGGCGCATGATGTCGCAACAACATCTTCAAACGTCGTTTCCAAAGCGCATCGCGGGCAGCAGCATTAGTCAGCCAGGAGTCGTACTTCCCCTGCTGGGAGTAGAAGGCCGTGATTTCCTGCTGGTTCGGCCGCGGATTATCAAAAACATAGCCGCATGCGCCGCAACGGCACAGGTTGCACTCCGGGTCTATGTGCTCGATGGAGTGACTGTTGCACACGTTGCACGTCGACACAGTCTCAGGCCCACTTGCCGCTTCGGCAATCGGCATCTCAGCTCTTACCGTGCTCATGCAATATTCCGCCCCACGCCGTCGCCCACGGAGCTCTGAATCCGCCTGAACTCATGCGCCCCCAGCAGGGCCGGTAAGAGATAGAACATCGCCGCGCACTGCGGCGAATTATGAAAAACATACTCCACCATCCCGTGCACCAGCACGGCTGCAATCGCCGCGATTGTGCCGAACCCGACAATCTTCGACATTTCTCCCGTCTCGCGAAACATTCTGCGAGCCTGGCGCAAACAGGTAATCACCAGCACGGCAAAAGCGGCAAAACCGATCACTCCCGACTCTGCCAGCAGTTCCAGATACAAATTGTGGGCGTCAAGCATGAGACCATCAGGAACAGCAATGGCCGAAGCAAGCGCCGTTTTGAAGTTGCCATAACCGACGCCCAACACCGGATTACCGGCAAAAAGCAGTCCAGCACCCGCCCAGATCGCCAGCCGCGTAACTTCAGTAAACGAATCCACTCCGGAAAGTCTCTGGAAGATCATGCCCGCGACCAGCCACCCGCTTAGAGAGAACAGTACCATTACAGACACCCAGCGCAGGCGGGCTGTTCGCGTCTGCGGAAGCATGCAGGAGGCAAAAAACAGGATTCCCACATACGCCAGCAGCCCGCCCCGGCTCTGGGTAAGAAGTATGGCGAGGCTCGCAAACATGAAACACACGCCACCCAGCACGCGGCTGAAGTGGTCACGCGCCCGCACTGCAAAGCCAATGCAGAACGGCACCACCATGTTCAGATAAGCAGCCAGTCCGTTATAGTGGCTGAGAAATGATGTGATCCTGCCAATAAATGGCGGATTCTTCAGCAACTCGTCCTGCACGGGATAGAGGGCCTCATACAAGCCGGTGTAATCGCCAACAATGTACTGACAAAACCCAAAGATCGCCACTGCAATGGTTGAAAGCATCAGCGCCTGCAGAATCGCCTTGGTGTCATTGTCTGTGCGCACCCAGTCAACCACCGCGTAATAGAAGCAGAGGTATGACGCAAAGCGCATCAACTCGCGCGCCACAGATCCGGTGGGTGAATTGAAAATAGTTGAGGCCAGCACTGCCACCGCAAAGTACCCCAGCAGCGCTCGCGTAACCCGGCCAGAAAACAGCCATGGCAGCTTTCGCTCGCCAGCGCGTTGTCGCGCCAGAAAAGCCCCAACAAACAGGCAAAAGCGCAGAAGGGTCTGCAGGTCCTTGATGGGCAGGTCCCAGCTCAGATAAGGATTGACGGGGATAAAAAAGACAATCGCCAGCAGCAACGGACGAAAGCGCATGCTGGCCAGGAACAGCACTACGGCTGCCGCCAACAATGCCAAAGCCAGCGGACTGAAAAACGCAGCCAGTGTGAGCCCCACCGAGGTGGCTACCAGCAGCAATTCCAGACGCTGGTTACTCTGATCGCCCGCCAAAGCTGTGGCTGCGGGCTGCATCAGGCAAAGACCTCCATATTCAACTCTCGCCCCACAGCCCGAGCCATAACATTCAGCGTCTCACGCCCACAGCGTTCCCAACTGAACTCGGCCACGCGTTTCAGGCCACGAGCTTTGATATGTTCACGAAGCTCGCAGTCAAACAGAACCGATTCGATTTTGTCGGCCATATCTTCAATCGACAAGGGATCAAAATAAACAAGTGCATTCCCGGAGATTTCTGGAAAACATGAGTTGTTGGAGACCACAGTTGGGATTCGGCATGCCATGGCTTCAACCATGGGCAGGCAGAAACCTTCATACAAAGATGGGACAACCGCCAACGTCGCGCCTTTGAGCAACAGCGCCAAGTCATCGTCATCGAGCATCCCTGCAATCACCGCTTGGCCGCGCTTGCTGCTGCACCGCTTCGCTGCCTCGCAAACTTTCTCATGCTGCC
The DNA here is from genome assembly GCA_035252525.1 of Candidatus Angelobacter sp. Taxonomy (GTDB): domain Bacteria; phylum Acidobacteriota; class Terriglobia; order Terriglobales; family Acidobacteriaceae; genus Angelobacter. Next base: position 2,888 of record DATFDA010000107.1, read on the forward strand.
AACCCCAAGGGCCTGCGAGCACCAGGTCGCATTCCAGATCACGCCGCCGTGAAAGCAGCACCTGGTGTGCCTCAATCAGTCGGACAAGATTTTTTCGCGGCTGGATCACGCCATGATGCAGGATGTACGGCCTTTGCGACCCGAATCGCGAACGCAAAGCTTGCAGCTTTTCCGGATCAGGAGGCGTCTCATTGAATCGCTGTTTGTCATAGCCGTTGTAAACAACTGTCACTTTTTCTGGCGGAATATTACATCTCTCAACCAGGTCTTGCTTCGATCGCTCAGAAACAGTAATGATGGCCCGCGATCGCCGCGCTGCCGAGCGCAAAAAGAACTTCTGCGCCATCACCATGCTCCGCGACTGTGATGGCATGAGGAACGGCGTCGCGTCATGGATGGTGCATACCGTCGGCGGCTCGCGCAAAGGAAAGATGTTGCAACTGGGCGAGAACATCACGTCTGCCCGCATGCGCCGTGCTGCCAAACTCGCTCCTCCCAAACGCCAAAGGCGTTCATGTCCGACGAGTGTGTTCCTCACAAATGAGAAGGTCGGCTTCCCTTCAACGCACTCAGGCATCAAGCCGTGGTTCGGACTGAAAACGCAAAACTCAACCTCCGCCATCTCCGCGGCCAATTTCCTGAATTCGTCAAGCAAGCGCCAGCCATAGACGTTGGTCCCCTGATGCCGAAATCTCGCCGCCAGTACCCAGGGATCGAAAGCTATTTTGAGTCGCGGCATACGCTCTCGCGCGGAGCAAATCTCACGCGTAAACCGCCTTTCCCGGCTGCGCCGCCAGTGCCTTCTCGTAAACTGCCAGCGTCTGAATCGCCGTGTTGCGCCAGTTAAAGCGCGCAACGTTCACATACCCCTTCTCCACCAGCCCGCCTCTTAAATTCAAATCTGTACACACCTGGTAGAGAGCATCACCAAATTCGACTGCATCGTTGGCGTCAGCATAAACGGCTGCCGCTCCGGCAACTTCCGGCAACGAGGTAGCTGATGAACAAACTACCGGTGTGCCGCAAGCCATTGCCTCCAGCACCGTAAGTCCGAAACCTTCATACAAAGATGGACAGGCATAGACACTGGCTCCCGAGTACAAAGCAGGCAGGTCCGCATCATTAACAAACCCCGTGAAGATCACCTCATGCGAAATCCTGAGTTCCTGGGCCACGCTTTGCAGCTCCTGCTCACCTTCCTTCAGGGGTCCCGCGATCACAAGAGAGGCTCTGCCTCCGAGGCACAGAAATCTCTTGAAAGCCTGAAGCAGGCCGCGATGATTTTTTCTCGGCTTAAATATTCCGGTGTAAAGCAGATACTCACCGGCAATTTTGTACGCCGCCTTTATTTTTTGTATTCGCTCTTGATCAGTGATGGGCTGGAAACACCGGTCAACGCCGGAATGGATCACTTCAACCTCGCGCTCGGTGTGGAGGTATTTGCGGATTTCATCACGCGAATAGCTTGAAACGGTGATGATTTTCTCCGCCCGGCGCACAGTTCCGGCCATCATGCCTTTGTAATAGAGGCGTCCCGCCACCGAAGGCAGGTCCTCTGGGCAGGCGAGATAAATCACGTCATGAATCGTGGCCACTAGAGGGCATGGACACATCAGCGGAATATTGAAATGCGGAGAATGCAGCAGGTCCACCCTGTGCTGGCGAAGAATGCGCGGGAGATCAAACTGCTCGCGAAGCGAATAATACTTGGCTGCCGTAATGACCTTTTCAACCTTCGCGCCGGGTTCAGGTACTTGAGTAAGGTCAGCGCAATCCGGCGGCAGAATCAGCAGGTACTCATGTTCGGGAGCGACTGCCAGCAGGGCTTCGGTCAGGCAACGCATGTAGCGTCCGATTCCCGGGTTCTTGATTCGTCGCAGATCCAGAGCAATTTTCATGCTGCGGCTTCACTTGGGTCCATTGACTGCGCTCATGGCCAGCACGGGCGCACATTGCGCTCTGATCCTTTCGCGTAACGCAGTGAACATGGCGTGCAGCATGGCGTGATGCACGTCTTCAATCATCTGCATGTTTTCTGACGGCACAACGGCACAGACATCACACAGCTCTTTCATGCCGCCTCCGGCAAAGCCGGCAAGTCCCACAGCGAAGGCTCCTGCCTGCCGCGCCGTGTTGAGTGCCAGCAGAACATTGGCGGAGTCTCCGCTGCAGCTTATGGCGAAGGCAACATCGCCGGGCTGAACAAAGTTCTTGAGCTGCTCGGAAAATACGGTCTCATATCCGTGATCATTGGCGCAGGCGGTAAGAAAAGGAACGTTGTCCGTCAATGACATCACTTTCATGCGCTTCTCGGGCGCAACATCGCCCAGGCCTTTGTTCATGTCGGAAACCATGTGCGAGGCCGAAGCAGCGCTGCCTCCGTTCCCAAACACAAACACGGTGCGCTCTTCCTCAAAGCTCCGCAGCAGTATGGCAATAATGTCATCTATTTCCGCGTAAGGAATCTGGGCCATCAAGCGCCCAAGGTGGTTAAAGTATTGGGCCACCGTCACGGGCTGGCTATTCGCAAGGTGATGGACTGGTTTGCCGGTTGCAACAAGCATCGGTTTTCTTCCTTCGGCTGATCGTGCCTGCCTGCTCTCAATATCTCCTGCCGGTTATCTTTGCCATTCCGCGCTGGATCTCCGCCTTCACGTCAGCGGCCAGCAAGCGCCGCGAATCATCCGGAGGGATTCTCTCCCACGAGTTTTTTCCCAGCACCCAGAAGGCAGTCAACACGAATGCGCCAAACACGCTGCAAATCCAGATCAGGACCCGGTGGGGACTGGACTTTCTTTCCGGCGGTACAGCCGGATCCATCACGCGGACGCTGGGAAGCTCCTTGGCCTCATCGATCTTCGCTGTCTCATATTGCTGAGTGAGAAATTCGTAAATAGCTTCCTCAATCTTGGTTTGCCGGTAGAGGTCAGAATAGCGGTAACCAAGAATCGGCAGTGAAGTCATGGATGGATATTCCGGCGCTGCCGGTTGCGCCTGCTTTCCGGTCATGCCATGCAGCTTGCCCTGCAGGGCTTCAAGGCGTGCTTTCAACGTACGTACGCGCACATTGTCGTCAGAATAAATTTGCTGCAGGCCTTTGAGTTCCGCCTCTGCGGCGATGATTTCGCCTTGCACGCGCGCTGCCGCATCCATCATCGCTCGGCCCTGGTCCTGTGGGTCCATGATGGTGTTCTTGCTCGAGTACTGGCTGAGCGCCAGCGCCGTCTGGTCCAGATCCTGCTTGGCTTCCTTCAGCCGGCCTTCCAGAAAAATTCGTTCACGATGCGCTTCTCCGGTGTTCAGCCCGGCGGCGGCCCGGTTCAGTTCCGCCACATAAGCATTGGCAATCTGTGCTGCCGTTTCCGGATCGTAGTCCGTCACCGTAAGAGTGATGACGTTGCTTTTCTTGTCTTCGTCAATGTCGGTGAAGCTCGAAAGTCTTTTGCGCGTGGTGTAATAGCTTCTGGGCCACCAGCGTCCGGTCTTCCAGTAACGAACGCGCAGGTTGAAGCGGTCAATAATGTTGTCCGCAAGGCTGCGGCTCTTGAGAATCTCCACATAGAATGCCGTGGGCGTTTTGCCTCCAAGCAAGCCGGTCGCATCCAAGGCCAGGCTGACGCCGTTGCCGACGCCGGAATTTTCCATGTTCGCCAGCTTGCCGGGAAGCCCCATCATGCCTGAATTGCTGTTTTCTCCCGGCACCACCTTGACCGTGGCTTCGTAATGTTTGGGAAGGAGAAACGAGACCACCACCGCCAGAGCCAGGGTTTTCAACGCCACTCGCCAGAACAACCGTCGCTCATTCCACAAAAGCCAGAGCTTCGCGATTTTGCCCTGCTCCTCCGCAGGCCGCTGCTCCATCTCCGGCAGAGAAGGTGGGTAAATCGGAACTGTGGTTGCGGCTCTACCTTCCACCTTTGAGCCTCCAGTGAGGCCAGTATGTTAGCTGAAATGAGGCGGTGAAATCATTCTGCTTTTTTCCGGCGCTGAGCAGGGGAAAGTTCCAATATTCATATTGCAGAAAACTGGTGAGTGAAAAATGGTTGCTGAAGCTCCATTCCGAGTGCAAAAAGAAGTCGCGCAAGTTCCCGCCTTGCAGAAAATCTTCTGAAGCAATATTGCTGCGATATCCAAACTGCACGGTTTTGTCTGAAGCTACCCAATATGTGGTATCAGCACGTAACGCAATTCCCTGCCGCCCCACGGTTGCGTCGCCAATAATGTTTCCCTTGTTGGTGTAGCCATCAAGATAGCGCACGTTCCAATAGAAGAAGCCTCCGCCCTGAGGAGGCTGGATCAACCCAGGCAAATCGGTGTATGCCGCCTCCACTCGCATATCAAGTTTCGGTATGGCAGGAACATGGCTCAAATAAAGACCGGGGGCATGCGCGGCGCGGCGCGGATAGCCGATGGGCGAAATTTCATCCTCTACAAATGAATCTTCGTAGAGCGTCAGCCAGTTCCGCATCCCCGGCAGGCGATAGTTGAAGTCGAAAGTGGAACGGCGGTCTCCGGGATCAAGACCGCGGCCCTGAGCATTGGTGGTAGAAAACAACGCATGGCGCATGGCCCCGAGCGTAATTGGAAAATCCGGTCCGCCGAACATACCCGTGCGCCCCACGCCGAACTCGAAATTAGGCGTCGGCTTGAAGTTGATTTTTGTACCGTTGACCATCGGCTGATGATCCAGCGAACGCCCAATGCTCACCACTGTTCCTTCGGCGCTCTGCGTCTGCACAAAGTGATGCCCGGTCATCTTCCCTACCCAGAATTCGATGCGATAAGGACCCAGGTATTTGAGAATGCTCGGCAACTGCCGTGGCATGGTCTGGTCAACGCGAAGCATGTACAAGGGCACCGCGTTGTCACTTTCCAGAAACGGATCGCGATTGGGTCCAAGCCACAAGCTCTGCTTGCCAAAGGATGTGGCCCAGCCTTTCAGGTTCAGCGTTATGTATGTATCCAGCAGCCGGAACTGATTGAATGCGGGAATTGCCTGAGCCGGCGCTGGCGGCTTGAAGTCGGCTATTTGAATGGCGTCCTGCACTGACTGAGAAAATCCCGGCGCTGACGGCGCATGCTCATACTCGCCGCGAATGTAGAACCCCAGAGCGCCGCTTGATCCGCTGGCGGAAAATCCTCCCAGTCCGTTGCCGCCGCTCTGGAAAGGACGGCCAAAGTCATTCACAATGGTCTGGCCAAAGTGATAGCCATCCATCAAAGGCGTACCGGAAATGCCCGTCACACGCGCGTAGACTGAATCAACTCCCACATAAGGTTCATAATCGCCATTCATTTCCGCTGCGAATTCATCAGCCAGCTTCGCATACAAGCGCGAACCCTCATCTCCGGAATCAACGTCAATGGATCCCTCGGCTTCCTCCAGCAGCCTCGCGCATTCGGCCCGCGTCCACGGCTTCAAGCCGGCAAAGTTGCTGTTGATCACGCCCAGTCCTGCAAGCCGGTCGAAGGCCGGATAAACCCAGCTATCCAGTGGGACATAAGGCGAGAACTGGGTTTCCGCCGAAACTGGCTCGTCAGTGTTCGTGTGATGGAAAGTCCCATAACCACCGCCGGGAAGGTCTGGACGGTGATGTGATGCATACACCTGCCTTCCAATCAACCAACCCATGGTTGCGCTGGCAATCACATCACTTGGGAAATGATTCTTGCCATACACCCTGGCCAGGCTCACACCTGTGGCCAGTCCGTAGGCAAACGTCTGCGTGAGCGGCCCAGGATACTCGTGCGCTACCGCGCTGGCAATGGACCACGTAGCAATGGCGTGCACAGATGGAAATGACGAGTTGATAACAGATCCATTCTTGAAAAACCTGCCCTGCCC
>DATFDA010000108.1:0-9765 GCA_035252525.1 Candidatus Angelobacter sp.
CTGGCGCAAATGTACAAGGATGTGGAGGATTTCCAGCCTGATGTGGTCGTCATCGATCCCATTACCAACCTCATCGCCGTGGGAGACCAGAGCTCAGTCAAGGGGATGCTTACCCGGCTGATCGACTTTTTGAAAATGAAAAACATCACTGCCCTGTTCACCAACCTGATCTACGGAGACCAGATGGAGGAGCGGGCCATCGGGATCTCATCTTTAATGGACGGCTGGCTGGTATTGCGGGACCTGCCCAACGGAGCAGAAAGGATCCGGACGCTCAACCTGCTGAAGTGCCGCGGCATGTCCCACGACATGCGCATGCACAGCTTTACTCTTGGAGAAAAAGGAATCACGATCAATGGCAACTTCCAAACGATCGGCGCCGTCAAGGCGTAGTAACACCAACAACGGCACGCGCGAGGGCATCAGCGCCAGCCTGCCTCGCCGGCGCACCAGGGCTCTCTGGGAGCTGAGGCTGTATGTGGCCGGCATGACCCCCACGTCCATCCGCGCCTTTGAAAATCTAAAAAAGCTTTGCGAGGAGCATCTGCATGGACTCTATAGCATTCAAGTGATTGACCTGCTGGAAAGACCCATGCTGGCGCGAGGAGATCAGATCATAGCTGTCCCAACTTTGGTTCGGCGGCTTCCCACTCCAGTGAAGAAAATCATCGGGGATCTTTCCAATACAGAACGAGTGCTGGTCGGGCTTGATCTGAGACCGGCGGGAGGATGGCACTGACTTTCAATTTGCTGCCGGCCCCAACCGATCATCAGCACTTTGCGCGCGATGCTGAACGGCCCTTCACCAATGCAAATTACTCCAACACTTTCGTTCTCGTAGAAGAGGAAGGCGAGAAGTATCAATAGCCAAAGCATGAAATCCGGGCACAATGGACGCAAACCCACCATCCTGTTGCTGGTTGACCGGCGGCAGAGCCGGACTGCGCGCGTCCTGAAAGAGCTTGGCTACGGAATTATGACCACTTACACGGCAGATCACGCCGTGGCAATCTGCGTAAACAACCGGGTGGATGCGGTCCTGCTGGACCAGCCGCACTTCATTGAGACTGAGGGATGGTCAGTGGCCAAGTCTATCAAGATGATCCGCGCCAGAATTTGCGTAATCCTGGTGGTGCGCGGCAAGGTAATCACGCCAGAGTTGCCGGAGGGCGTGGACGCAGTGGTGGCTGAGCGGGATCACGATAGGCTAATGCAGATCATGGAGAGAATCCTCCCGCGGTCGGGTACTCAGGCAGCCGCTTGCGAATAAAGAGTTTTATCCAGCCAATCGGCCACGGGCGTTCGCAGGGCAAAATGGAGTTGAACTTCCTCCGGTTCCAGCACGCGCCAGGCAAATCTGGTTGCGGGCGGCCCATTGGGCATTACGGAGCGGAACTCCACATGCGTGCCACGAATCCGGTATTGGTTGTCCGGAGCTCCGTCGTCTGAGGTGATCATAAAACTCTTCAGCCCGGCCAGAATGATGAAATTGTTCTTTTGCATGTTTTTAACCTCCGGCAGAAAGGCCTCTTACCGGGTATCCCCTCTTTCCAATGTTTGATGATGAGGCTTTTAAGCCAATGTTGGCTGAAAAAGGGAGTGGCTGTGCAATATGTGTGCAGGTCGGGGAGCAGGCCAGCCCTCAAAAGTACACCGTTCCCTGCACTATAAGACCGCTCACTGACGGCTTCTAACCACTTGGATTCACTTAAGTTTAGCGGTATGGCGGGGATGCTAGAATAACCCGATGCCTCTGAAAACCTTGTTTCTCAATCCGCCGTCGTTCGAGAATTTTGACGGTGGCGCCAGCTCCCGCTGGCCAGCCACCCGCGAGATCGAGTCCTACTGGTATCCGGTATGGCTGGCTTACCCGGCTGGAATGCTGGAAGGGTCGCGGCTGCTGGACGCTCCGCCGCACCATGTTTCGGCCGCAGAGACGATTGAGATCGGCAAACAGTACGAGTTCCTGGTCCTGTTCACCTCCACGCCAGGATTCCCGGGCGATATCCAGCTTGTTACAAAGATGAAAGAGGCAAATCCCCGGCTGAAAGTGGCCTTTGTAGGCCCCCACGTAACCACCCTGCCGGAGCGTTCTCTGAATGAGTGTGCGGCCATCGATTTTGTCTGCCGCCGTGAATTTGATTACTCAGTGGTGGAATATGCCAACGGCGCGGCGCTTTCAGAAATTCGGGGTATATCGTATCGCGATGCGAAGGGCAACGTTGTGCACAATCCTGACCGCCCGGATGTGACCGACCTGGATGCGCTGCCGAACGTGACGGAGGTTTATTATCGCGACCTCGACGTCCGCCGTTACAACGTGCCTTTCCTGCTCTATCCCTTTGTGGCGCTCTATACAACGCGAGGCTGTCCCGCACAGTGTACCTTCTGCCTGTGGCCGCAGACCTTGAGCGGTCATCCGTGGCGCAAGCGGTCTACTGACGCCGTGGCGCGCGAGATGGCACAGGCAAGGGAATACTGGCCCTGGGTGAAGGAATATTTCTTTGATGATGACACGTTCAATATCCAGAAGCAGCGCACCATTGAGCTCTGCCAGAAGCTGAAGCCGCTGAACCTCACGTGGAGCTGTACCTCTCGCGTGACCACCGACTATGAAACCCTGAAAGCGCAGCGCGAGGCCGGCTGCCGTCTGCTGATTGTGGGATATGAGTCAGGCGATCCGCAGATACTCAAGAACATCAAGAAGGGTGCTACGGTGGACCGCGCCCGCCAATTTACCAAGGACACGAAAAAGCTTGGCCTGGTGGTCCACGGAGATTTCATTCTCGGTTTGCCGGGTGAATCGCGTGAGTCCATCCGCCGCACCATTGAATTTGCAAAAGAACTGGATGTTGAAACCATTCAGGTTTCTCTTGCGCATGCCTATCCTGGCACTGAGATGTATGACTTTGCCAAACAAAACGGCTTCATCATCGGCACGGAACGCATGGTGGACGATGGTGGTCATCAGGTGGCACAGATACAATATCCTGGCTTGCCGCGCGAATATGTGCTGGAGATGGTGCACAAGTTTTATGACGAGTATTACTTCCGCCCCAAGGCCGTCTTCCGCATTGTGCGCAAGGCTGCATTCGATTCCGGCGAGCGTAAACGCCTGATCAAGGAAGCAAAGTCCTTCATGAAGCTGCGAGCGGCGCGCAACCGGGCTGCGAAAGAGATGCGCGCGAACACAACGCCGGCCAAGGAAGAAGCGCGCACGGCAGAAGTGGCTGGAGACTAGCCTCGAGTGTCACATGCAAGAGCAACAACAAGTAGGGAGAGCGCGAATCATCGGCTACGCCATTGGCGCCCTGGTGTTTCTTGGTGTGATGGCATGGAAGCTGATTGTGCGATAAAAAGGACCGTTCTGTGAAGCTCAAGAAGGTCCTGATCTACGCGGCAATTGCATGCTGCAATGGCTTTGGTGACGTTATGCTGAAGCGCGGCATGACGGACGTGGGTGCCATCCAGTTGTCGCATTGGCAGCATGTTTTCACCGCCTTTTTAAATCCCTGGATCATTTTGGGAATAGCCTGTCTTGCCGGCTTTTTTTACTCATACCTTACCGCACTTTCCTGGGCTGACCTGAGCTTTGTGCTGCCCGCAACGGCACTGGGGTATGTGGTAACAACAGTGCTTTCCCGCTATTTTCTGCACGAGTATATAAGCGTGTGGCGCTGGTCCGGCGTGTTGCTGATCACCGCCGGGGTGGGCCTGGTGACGCAAGGGCCATCGTTGACAGAGCATCATGCGCCCGTAGTAGCAGAGGAGCAGCATGAACTGGCTTAGATTGTGGACTGCTATCGGCGTGCTGGTGCTGGCATCCAGCGCCGGAGACGTAATGCTTTCCGCCGCGATGAAGCGCATTGGCGACCTGGACGCAATCCGCTCCAGAGACGGACTGCTGGCAATGGTTGGGCGAGTTGTGCGGGAAAAATTCTTTCTGCTCGGTCTCGCGTGCCTGAGCTTCAGCTTCTTCTGCCTGCTTACGGCGCTTTCCTGGGGCGATGTCAGCCTGGTGGCGCCCGCGTCAGCTTCGCTTACATTTATCTGCAGCGTTATCCTGGCCAAGTTTGCGCTGAAGGAACGCGTGGACCATCGGCGTTGGATCGCCGCTGCTCTGGTTTGTGTCGGCGTCGCGATGCTGGCGAAATAATCAAACCTTGCCGCTGATGACGCGGATCACGCTGATCAAAAGAAGCGCATCAAGCCTTTTGCGGGCAAGTCCCTCGACAGAAAGTTTTTTCCAGTGATTACCTCCGCTGCCAGATATCCGCTCCGCACAGCGCCTTCCATGGTGGCGGGCCAGCCAGTGGCAGTCCAGTCACCGGCAAGAAAGATTCCGGGCCAGGCGGTTTTGGCATGTGGCCGATAGTGATCAAGACAAGGCAAAACAGAGTAAGTCGCATGGACTTCTTTGATGACAGCCGCCTTGAGCACCTTGGCGTCTTTCGCAACGGGGAAGAATTCAGCAAGTTCTTTGAGGGCAAGCTCCAGCACTTCCTCACGCGATTTCTGCACCAGAGATTTTGAGGCGCTGACCACGAGTTCCATATAGCTGCCCGGACCTTCACGCTGAAGTTGGAACTTTGATTTGTGGAACATCCATTGGATGGTGCGGTCGAGCAGGACGGCATGCGGCAGAGGCGTGATCTCGCGGTCAAACCAGAGATGAATTCCAGTGATGGGCGATGACTCAAAATGGCTGAGCTGCTGCTTAAGTTGTGCGGCTGAACTTTCTTGCGGCAGAAGCGCAGCGACAGTCTGAAATGGCGCTGCTAACACAACGGAGTCGAAACTCCGTTCGCCGCCAGGTGTCGCGACCTTAACGCGATTGCTGCAACTCTTGACGGCAGTGACCGAGCAGCGCAGCAGCACTTCGCCACCACGGGCCTGAATGTAACTGATGGCAGTCGAATACAACTGAGAAAGCGGAATGCTGGGCACGCCCATGCTTCCGGCCTGTGCAGAGTTCATGAAGGATTCGCGGAACACCTGCGCAGCGTAATGGCTCGAGACACGGTCCAGATCTTCGTTCAGCGCGCTTACCAGCACTGTTTTCCAGAAGCGGTCAATGGCCTGCTGCGTTTGGCCCTGACGGCGCAGCCAGGAAAGAAAATTTTCATTTGTGTCCGGCAGGCCTCGGCTCATGGCAAACATGGCGCGTGCGATTGCGAGTTTGTCTTTGCCGGAAAGCATGTGTGCGCCGAGAAATGACGGTACGTTGTGCATCGGCGCAGGCAAAAAACGGGTTGGCGCAAACTTGCTGGCGCGGCCTCCCGGCTCAAGAAATGTCAATTCATCAAACCAGCGGATTTTATCGCTTACCCCCAGCGTTTCGTAAAAATGGATCAGGTTAGTGCAGCAGCCGAGAAGGACGTGCTGGCAGTTGTCCAGCACCTCGCCTGTGCCGGGATGCTCATACGACGAGGCGCGGCCGCCGACATAAGGGCGGCGTTCGAAAAGCGTGACCTTCAGACCCGCATCAGCCAGAGCGCAGCCGGCAGCAAGGCCAGCGAGTCCGCCGCCAATAATGCCAACAGTCTGTGCCTGTGAGTCCGCCATTATGCGATGCGAAGAACGAAGCCGCGCGCCAGCACCCGCAGCTTTTCCCATGTGCTCAGGGCCACGCGCTCCGTGAACACATCATAATTCCGTTCCGTGATCCTCTTAAGCAGGCGGCTGTAAATCTCCACCAGCACCCACAGAGCGCCCCGGCTGTCTTCATGCACCAGTTCCATCAGCCACTTGCCGGAATCGTAAAATTTGCGCGCGCGATCGGCCTCATATTCGAGCGCAGGACGCAGTTGCTGAGCGTTGGCAGGATCGGCAAGAGCGGTGGCGGAGAAGTTGGCGGCGTTGAGTCCAACCAGGCCGAGATCGATTTCAGGAATGTAGATGCGCCCCATGGAGGCGTCTTCCTTTATATCGCGAATGATGTTGGTGAGCTGGAAAGCGAGACCACAATCTTCCGCCAGGATCTCTGCCTTTTTGTCCTCGTAGCCAAAGATATGAATGCAAACCAGGCCGACGACAGAAGCAACGTAATAGCAGTACTGCTTCAGGTCGTCAAAGGTGGTGCAAAGGATGGCGGGCGCGTCGGCGGAGGCAGGAGGAATCTCCAGGTCGAGGCTGGTGCCGTAGACCAGTTTTTCGAACAGCTCAGTCGGGATCTTGAACTTCTTTTGCGCGTCCGCCAGCGCCATCAGGACGGGATCGTCTGTGGCCTGACCGGCAAAGACCTGGCGTGCGGCTGCAAGCCACTCGCTCAGCCCTTGCTTTTTCTGGGGAATATCAAGAGCAGGATCGTCAGAGATGTCGTCGGCGTGGCGCATAAAAGCATATACAGCGCAGAGAGCATTGCGCTTCTCCGAGGGCAGAACAAGGAAACCGTAGTAGAAGTTCTTGGCGGAACGGCGTGCCACTCCTCTGCACACCGCGTATGCATGGCTGAGCTGATGCGTCACAGCACCTTGCCCATGGCTGCGCGGGCCACCAGGAGGAGTTTGCGCGATTTAGAGATCACAGGCCTTTGCCGCAGCACGTCATAGCCCTGGCGCTCTATGGCATTGAGAATTTCCTGGCCGCCACGGCTGAACAATTCGATATCGATGGCCAGTTCGCGATTCACCTTCTTTACGAGCGGCAGGCCTCGCTGAAACCAGTCGCGCGCACGCTCCACTTCAAATTTCATCAATGACAAGAACTCAGGCGTGGCGCGGCGCTGCGCTATGTCGTCCCCGGTTACACCGAAGCGCCGCAGGTCTTCAAGCGGCAGATAAATACGACCTTTCTTGTAATCGACGGCGACATCCTGCCAGAAGTTGGCTAGTTGCAGCGCTGTGCAGGTGTAGTCAGAAAGCTGCTGGCGCTCGGGATCGCTGTAGCCGCACAGATACAGAACCAGGTGACCCACAGGATTGGCCGAATAGCGGCAATAGCCAAGCAGGTCGTCAAACGTCTCATAGCGCGCGACGGTCTGGTCCTGGCGGAAAGCGATCAGCAGATCAGAGAACTCGTGTTTAGGGATGCCACACTGCCGGACAGTTTCCTGCAAAGCAACGAATACAGGATGACGCGGAGAGCCGGCATAGCAGGCATTCAGTTCTGTTTCCCAGTGGTCCAGCAGTTCGAGCGACTGCTGCGCGTTGCCTACTTCATCACCAAGATCGTCAGAGATGCGGCAATAGGCATAAACGTTGTAGAAGTGCTGGCGAAGGCGAGCGGGCAGAAACCAGGTGGCGACAGAGAAATTTTCGTAATGTGTTTTTGCCAAACGCTCGCAATAGGCACGGGCTTCGTCGAGTGAAGGCGCCATTGCCGGAATGCGGTATGACTCGGGCAGAGCATTCCATCCCAGAGGCTGTGTGGGGAGAGAAGAAGGATTGGGCAGGCCTGACATGCGTTAATGGCCGGGAATAATGGCGGTCTTGATCTGGCTGCCGCGATCGAGCATCTGCTGCAAGACCTGCTTCAACTTGGAAAGCGGAGCTTCGCCGGTAACGTAGTCCGTGCTCAGCACCTTTTTCTCAGCGATGAGAGAGAATGCTTTGCGGACGGTCTGCGGCGTGTGATGGAAAGTGGCTTTCAAGGTGAGTTCGGAATAGTGCAGCCGGTTCGTATCGACTTCAACCTTGGTGCCTGTGGCGCAGCCGCCAAAGAAATTGACGATGCCGCCCCGGCGGACCATATCCACGGCCCATTGCCACGCCTGCGGCCGGCCTACAGCCTCAATCACAATGTCAGAGCCGCGTCCTTCGGTCACTTCAATCACAGCGTCTACCGGAACCTTTTCGCGACCTAGCTGCACCACTTCATGAGCGCCGAAATGCCGAGCAGTCAACACCTGCTCGTCGCGCTTCACAACCGCAATCACTTTGCATCCGTGGAGCCTCGCCACCTGAATCAACATCAAGCCCAAAGGACCCGCTCCGATGACGGTGACGGTATCGCCGATGTCAGCGCCTGTCTCCTGCAGGCCGCGTAGGGCGCAGGCAAGAGGCTCAGTCATGGCTGCCGATTCGAAAGTTACATCATCCGGGAGGGCGAGCATATTGGTTTCAACAATGCGGCGCGGGATCTTGATGTACTCGGCATACGCGCCATTGTTGAAGAGCAGGTCTTCGCAGAGGTTTTCCTGGTGCTTAAGACAGTAGAAACAGGAGCCGCAGGGCGCGGAGTTCAGCGCCACCACGCGCATGCCTCGGCGAAAGTCGCGGACGCCGGGACCGATTTCAGCAATCACCCCGGAGAGCTCATGGCCGAACAGCGCCGGCGGCACAATCATACGGGCGTGATAGCCCCGCTGGAACACCTTAAGATCAGTCCCGCAGGTCAGGGCCACGTTCACTTTCACCAGGACCTCACCGCGTTCCAGAGTAGGAATCGGCACCTTTTCTATTTTCACGTCCTCCTTGCCATAGAGGACCGCCGCCGTCATTTGACCTTTCAACTTTTGTCCCACTCCATTCCTGGTTGGATGACAACTTTCATCGAATCCGGGCCCGGGTGCGCAGCCAGGTGCAACGCCTCCACTGCCTGCTGTAGCGGAAAACGGTGAGTCACCAGCCGCTCAAAATCAATTTCTCCGCTGAAAACAAGCCGGACATTTTCGTCCTGCAGATTCACAGATGCGCTATAGGAGCCCATTAGTGTTTTCTCGTCAACGCATACAGCCGCAGGATCGATGACAACTTCACTGCGCTGCGTCTGGGCAAACAACATGATCCGCCCTCCCGGGCGGGCTGCATCAATTGCCGGCCGGACCAGGCTGTTTCCGGCTGTCGCCAGAATCACGGCGTCTGCTCCGCGGCCTTCAGTAAGTTCGCTCACCAAAGTGGCGGGACTGTTCCTGGAGGCATCCACGTTGTGTTGTAACCCGTACTCCTCACTTATTTTAAGACGCTGGGGATACAAATCGGAAGTTACCACGGTCGCACCTGCCCGCTTTGCCAGGACCGCCAGCATGATCCCGATGGGACCCTGTCCAATGACAAAAACCACTTCGCCAGGCTCGATTCGCAACGATTCGATGGCCTTCATGCAGGTGTTCACCGGTTCAATGAACGAGGCCTGCTCGTAGGAAACGCCGTCAGGAATCCTGACCACGCCCTTGCGAACGATCCAGTCCATGGCTCGGACGTACTCAGCAAAACCGCCGCCGCTGGGCTCAAAGCCGGCGGTGACGCCGACTTTCTTATATACCGGACACTGGGCGAAGACTTTATGGCGACAGTAATAGCATTCGCCGCAGGGGATGTGGTGGAACACCATCACGCGGTCGCCAATTTTGAAATTGTCCACCTCGCGGCCCACGGCAACGATCTTGCCGGCGGTTTCATGGCCAAAGATGCGGGGTGCGGAATGGGAGCCGGTGGCGACCTTCTTCAGATCAGTGCCGCAAATACCGCAGGTATGAACGCGGATGAGAACTTCGCCCGGACCAATCTCCGGGACGGGAACGGTTTCCAGGCGAACGTCTTCTTTGCCGTGATAAACAGCAGCATGCATACTGCCGGGAATGGCCCCAGGCGCGGAGAATTCGGGTTTGGCAATGGTGGACATCGAGCAAAAATGCTTTGTAGCTGATTGTTTCCGACCGCGAGACATCTTACGGTTGAAACATCAGTTTTTCAGGTACTCTCCATTCAGTGTAACAACTTTGGCGGCCTGCAAGTTGCCCGCAAGGTGCGAGCGCAGCCAATCACAAAGGGACCTGCCGGCCCGCCTGCTGTTGATGCCCAGAGCGATCATCGCCGGCCAATA
>DATFDA010000109.1:0-2613 GCA_035252525.1 Candidatus Angelobacter sp.
ACGCAGAGTTTGAAAGATGCGGTGAGAACATACGGAGATGTTGTTGCAAGTTTCTTTCGCAAACCAAACATTCTGCTTTTGCTCGTCTTCATATTCCTGTATCGCGCTGGAGAAGGCCAGCTTGTCAAGATTGGCCCTTTATTCCTCAAATCATTGCGCGCGGATGGCGGGCTCGGCTTGACCACAGCGCAATTCGGGACAATCTACGGAACCTTCGGAACGGCGGCCTTCATCGCCGGAACGGTTCTGGGCGGCTACTTCACTTCCTGGCTGGGGTTGAAGCGCGCAATTCTGCCGCTCATTATCATCATGAACTTGCCCAATGTCGCGTACGTGTATCTCAGCGTTGTCCTTCCGGCAAAGATTCCGCTCGTCGCCGCAGCTCTGTGTGTGGAAATGTTCGGCTACGGCTTTGGGTTTGTCGGCGTCATTCTGCTCATGATGCAGGAGATTGCTCCCGGCAACTATCAGGCCGCGCACTATGCATTTGCAAATTCATTGATGAATTTGGGATTGGTGGTTCCCGGCGCCATCAGCGGATACGTACAGAAATGGATGGGATACCGGATGTTCTTTGTCTGGGTGCTGATTTCGGCTCTTCCAGCGCTGTTGATGGCGCGATTCGTTCCCATTGGACGCTCCAACGCCGAAGCAACGCAGGCATCGCAAGCGTTCGCTGAAGTGGATTAGATAAGGCAGAGGCCAGATGGCTTTGACACTAGAGCAGGCGGCAGGGCAACAGTTCTTGCTCTCCTTTGAAGGCAAGGACAGGCTTCCCCAGGAATTGCTGGACGTTTTCCGCCGGCAGCAAGTCGGGGGAGTGGTCCTGTTTCGCCACAAGAATATGGGCAGCCTGGCTGAAGTCCGCAGCCTCACTCGTTCTCTGCAAAAAGCTGCCCGGCAGGCAGGGCAGCCGCCATTGTTGATCGCAGCGGACCAGGAAGGGGGACAACTCATGGCTTTGGGCCATGGTTCGCCTTTTCCGGGGAATATGGCCCTTGGCGCCACAGGATCAGAAAACCTTGCATACCGTGTGGGCAGAGCACTCGCCACTGAGCTGGCTGCAGCGGGAATCAATGTGAATTTTGCCCCGGTGTGCGACGTCAACAATAACCCTGCCAATCCCGTGATTGGCACACGATCGTTTGGTGAGGACCCGAAGCTGGTCGGGCGGCTTGCATCCGCCATGATTCGGGGATTGCAGAGCGCGGGCGTTGCCGCCACGGCAAAACATTTTCCAGGACATGGCGATACCTCTACTGATTCGCACCATCGAACTCCCCTGGTAAATCACGAGCGCAAGCGGATCCAGGCTGTGGAGTTAGCTCCATTTCGAGCCGCCGTGAAAAGCAAGGCTCGCCTGCTGATGCCTGCCCACATCGTTATGCCGGCCCTCAACGGCAAACTCCACGATCTTCCAGCCACACTGTCACGGCAAATTCTTCGCGAGTTGCTCCGGTCACGAATGGGATTCCAGGGCATCGTGGTGTCGGATGCCTTTGATATGCATGCACTGGAGCAGGGGCCGGGTTACATTGCGGAAGTCATTGCCGCTGTCTCTTCCGGTATCGACTTGCTGCTCTTTAACCACGATCTTTCACGAGTGGAAGGAGCGTGGGCCAATCTGGTCCAAGCCGCGCGACGGGGCCTGCTCTCCGCCGACGAAGTACGGTATTCAGCCAGGCGAATCCTTGCTCTCAAAACGTGGATCGCACGCTGGCCACAGCCGCCTCTTGAGGTTGTTCGCTCCCGAAAGCACCTTCAATTGGCGCAGGAGGTCGCGAGAAAATCGATCACATTGGTACGCGACACAGATGGCTTGCTGCCTCTAAGCATTCGTGCAGATGAGCGGATTGCCGTGGCCATGCCGCGTCCGGAGGATCTCACTCCGGCCGATACTTCTTCTTACGAGCAGCCGGAACTCGCCAGATCGCTCCGGCGGTATCATCCGCATGTCGACGGATTTTCATTTGACATTGATCCAGGCGCTGAGGAAATAGAGCATCTTTGCAGCCAGCTCAGTCGCTACGATTTGATTGTGGTGGGAACAATCAATGCCGCTGCCTACGCCGGACAGGCCGCTCTCATCGAGAGATTGCGAAAGCAGGGCCCCCGGCTGATTGCGCTGGCGTTGCGTTTGCCATACGATCTGGCTTCCTACCCGGCAGTTCGTACTTACATTTGTACCTACAGTATTCTGCCCCCCAGCATGGAAGCCGTGGCTGATGGTCTTTTTGGGCACATCCCGTTTCGCGGCAAGTTGCCGGTGAAAATCCCGGGAGTCAGGCACACATAAAAGCCGGGTGCGGTTTACGGAACAGCTCGCGTGGACTCTCGAATCACCAGTTCCGACGGAAGCTTGCGATGTACAGCGGAGCCGCTCCTGTTTTCTGCGGCTGCCGTTATTGCCTCAATCAGAATGCTGACGGCCGCTGCGCCCATTGCCTCCATGGGCTGGCGCACGGTGGTTAGAGCAGGCACAAACAGGTGTGATGGATTAACGTCATCAAAACCGATAATGGAACAGTCTTGCGGCACTCTGATGCCGGCTTTGGTGAGCGCTCGTAATGCCGCAAACGCCGTCATATCGTCATAGGCCATGAGCGCAGTGAA